>NZ_JAHDIW010000020.1:0-53227 GCF_018531165.1 Geobacter grbiciae
TCCTGAGGGCGACTGCCAATGCCAACAAAGTTACAGAACAGAAACTTCGACTAGCGGAAGATTGGCGCTAATCAGGTTCCCATTTGTGTTTCCTCCTTTTAAGTGGTTGTGACAGTTGTTGAGCGAGAAAGTATCTTAAACTTTACCTGCTTGCCGCTCATTTGCAATCGTTCGCGTGATCTAGTGATACCGCACTCGCTGCCGGTTATCTTTGACCTTGGTCAAGATTTGTGAGAATTGAAGACCGGTCAAAAAAAGCTTGACGGCTCGTTTCGGTACTGTTAAATGAAATGGAATTTCAAAATCGTTGTCGGGAGGAAGGTATGGATGAAATACAGCCGGTGAGGCAAGAGGGGGGCAAGCGTCCGGCGTGGCATGAACTGGCGGTGCGGTTCGCTGATCCGCGGGAGTGTCTGGCGTCGTTTCTGGCGCTGGAGGCGGCGGAGGTCCTGGCCGGCGAGAAGCCGGCGAACCTGATCGGCATCGCCAACCGTTCCCGCCCCTGCGGCCGCAATCTCTACACGCTCTGGAAGCAGTGGGGGGCGTCGGTGCTGCCGGAGAGCGGACTGGCCGTCTGCGAGCTGGTCGACCGGGGAGATTCGCTCCTGCTGCTCATCTACCGTTCCGAAGCGCTGGGAGGTCTGCTGGGGCGCCCCAGCACCTCCGCTGTCCTGGGACGGGCGGGATATGCGGACCTGTCGGACATCGACGCAGTGCTGGGAGAGCTGGCCGCGCGCATCACCGGCGAGAGCTTCCCCCACGAGATCGGCGTCTTTCTCGGCTATCCCCTCAAGGACGTAGCGGCCTTCATGGGGCTGGTTACCATCCCCTTCGTCTGCCAGGGGCCCTGGAAGATCTTCGGCGACCCGCGGGAAAGCCTCCGCCTTGCCGAGGTCTTCCGCAGCTGCCGGGCACGGATGGCGGAGCGCCTCGGCAGTTGCGCATCGGCCCTGGAGTGCCTGGTGGGCGCCGAGCAGCACGTTGCCGTCGCCATGTAGTGAAAATGAATATCATAACTGAGGGGGGTGAGGGTATGTGCATCGCGGTAATCGGCGGGATGGACCGGCTGGAACGGCACTATCGGCAGGAAGCGGCCCGGACGGGGTTCGAGCTGCGGGTCTTTTCCCAGTCCGAAAACAACATCGCCACGAAGCTGAAGCGCTTCGACGCCCTGGTGATCTTCACCAACAAGGTTTCCCACCGGGTGCGGAACGAGGCCATGAGCGCGGCGAAGCTGAACGGCATCCCGGTATTCCAGTACCACTCCTGCGGGGTCTGCACCCTCCGGGACTGTCTGAACTGCCTCGCCCTCCCGGCTGACGGCGGGGCGGGGCAATGAGCGCATTCAATTCAATGACAGGGGGATGCAATTGGTGAGGTTTTGAAACGTCAATCGATTCTCAAGGTGTCCACAGCGCCGCTATCGCAGTAACTCCGGCTTGACAGCAGCGTATTTAGTTTGTATGGTTTGCATGTAAACTATTTGTTGACGTAGTAAGCTGCAATTTGTCGAATCAGGAGTGTGTATGCTCTTCGAAAATTGTCTTTGTTTCACGCTTGCTCGCGCGTCGCGACGGGTGTCTAAGGCGTACCGTGAGAAGCTGGAGGATTTCGGGCTCACGCAGCAGCAGTTTTTTCTCCTTATTGCTCTGTATGAGCAGGACTGTGTCTCGATCACCGCTCTGGCCGAAAAGGTTGCACTCGACAAATCGACCCTTACCGGGCTCCTTGACAGAATGGTACGTGATGGGCTTGTGGAGCGGTCGGCGGCTGCCGGAGACAGACGGGCCTTCAGAATCAAGCTCTCGACTCGGGCCGAGGCGCTTCGGCCGAAGCTGACGGCCATCTACGAACAGACAAACTCCTGGCTTCTCTCTCGATTGACGGAAGAGGAACGGGCAGGATTCGAACGTGCGATCTCGGCCCTTGAGGCTGCCACCCCGGATGATGACGCCGGAGCTGGTGGTGTGCCTGTGCCGGGGCGGAAAGGTATCATGGTATGCACCTCTTGAACGAAATCGGTCCCCACCTGGCGGGTATTGACCAACTCCGAACCATGATGGAAGCAGACCGGCGTCCCGGCATCGGGGAAACCCTCGACATCCGGCTGATCGAGGTAGATGATGGCCGCGTGATGTTCGAGGCAACACCCGACGTTCATCTTTACAACCCGCTTGGTACGGTCCACGGAGGCTTTGCAGCCACCATGCTGGACTTTGCCTGCGGGTACGCTGTTCTCTCCAAGATGGTTCCCGGTCAGGCGTTCACCACCCTCGAACTGAAAGTCGCCTACCACAAGGCGATGACCAAAGATACGGGCACGGTCCGCGCTGAAGGCCGCATTGTTACATTTGGCCGCCGCGCCGCATTCACCGAGGCACGACTCACGGACATGGCCGGGAAACTTTACGCTTCGGCGACCTCAAGCTTGCTCGTGATAGCTGCTTGAGGATTTTAACGGGTTCAGAATAAAACGGCAACAACGCCCGGAGCATGCGTTCATCGAGCTTTGATGCGCAAGCGAATGCCAAAGGAAAATTTTAAATGAGTAGTTACGTATTGGGACTTTCAGGCAGTCCGGTGAAGGATGGGAATACAGACGCCTTTCTCGAGCACCTCCTCTCCGTCGTCAAGGGTAAGGGTTTCGAAACCGAATCCGTTAAACTCTCTGATTTGGGCCTCCGAGACTGCATCCACTGCAACTTCTGCATGGTCAAACAGAAACCCGATCGCTACTGTTCTCTTGATGACGGTGCCCAGGCTCTGTTCGAAAAAGTTGAGCGCGCGGACATCCTTATTCTGGCGAGCCCCGTCTATTTCATGCGCCAGAGTGGATACATGGCGTCGTTTCTTGATCGGCTCCGAGTGTTCATCTATGGTAACGTAGCGGGCGGGAGGCTGAAGAATAAGGTCGGTGTCAGTGCCGCTGTATCCTGGCTCAGGCATGGAGGAATAGAAACTACCCACCTCTCTCAGATCTACGGCTTTTGGACCCTGGACATGATTCCGGCCACGGTTCAGAATTGTATCAGCCCGATGGGCGCCTCTGCCGTGGCCAGCCCCGGCGGGAGCGGGAAATTCGAGAAGGACGTGCGGTTGGGGGTAACGCTCGACGAACCGGGCCTGCGCTCCGGCATGGCGATCATGGATCGAGCCGTTGAATTGCTTCAGTTGGTTCGGCGGTGACCGAACCATAGGGATGAACGCCATGAACGACGATAGCGCACGCTGGGACGTGCGGTACCGGAGTGAGGAGTTTCTCCTGGGGGAAAAACCGTCGCGGTTTCTCGCCGAGCGGATCGAGGAGGTGAAAACGCTCTGCCCCGGCAGAAAGGCCCTGGACATCGCCTGCGGTGAGGGACGGAACAGCATCTTTCTTGCCCGGCACGGCTTTGCCGTCACCGGCCTCGATATCTCTCCCGTGGCCGTGGAGAAGGCCCGCCGCTGGGCCGGGCGGGAAGGGCTCGATTGCGAGTTTCTCCTCGCGGACCTGGAAAAATTCCGTTTCACCGAGACCTACGACCTCATCATCAACTTCAACTTCCTCCTCCGGGACCTGATCCCCCGGGAGGTGGCGGCCCTCACCCCGGGGGGCGTCGTCATCTTCGACACCATCCTCGAATCCCCCACCGCGCCGGTGCCCCACCGAAAGGAGTTCCTCCTGCAGCCCGGCGAACTGGCGCGGCTCTTCGCGCCATACCACGGCACCATCCTCTTCCGCGGGGAGTACCCCGACAGCGCGACCCCCACCGCCAAGCTCATCTATCGACACAGCAGCTAACCTTCCGAAACCATGAAGACAGGCCGCGTCAGCGGCCTTTTTCTTTGACATGAGGCCTGAATCTGGCACATTTTATTAGAGAAACGCCCCAACTTGGCAGAGTAAAAGGGGCTGGAGGGGATGCATGAAAACCTGGCACAAAGTCCTCATCGGTTGTGGTGTATTTCTGGTGATCCTGGCGGCGTTCACCGCCTTCATCCTGCCGGGAATGGTGAAGGGGCGAGCCATCCGGGCGGTGGAAGAGTCCACCGGCCGAAAGCTCTCCATAGGCGCAGTCAGCATCAACCCCGTCACCTGGACCGCCGAGGTGCAGGGGGTCCGCCTCACGGAGCGGGACGGGACTACGACCTTCGCCTCCTTCTCCAGCGCCCGGGTTGCCGTGAGCCCGGCCTCCATCTTTCGGGGAGCCCCCATTGTTTCCGAGGCCCGGCTCCGCTCCCCCTACTTCCATCTGGTGCGGACCGGGGCGAACGCCTACAATTTCTCGGATATCCTCGAAAAGAAGGGGCCGGAGAAACCTGAACCCAAGAAGGAGCGGGCCCGCTTCTCCATCTCCAATATTGCCGTCACCAACGGCTCCATCGACTTCATCGACCAGGGGCTGGCTGTCGAGAAGCGGCACCAGGTGAGGGGGCTGGAACTGGGGGTCCCCTTTGTCAGCACCATTCCCCACTATGCGGATATCTACATAGCCCCCCGGTTCCGGGCGGTGGTGAACGGCTCCCCCCTGGCCCTGGATGGAAAGCTCCGTCCCTTCACCTCTGCCGCTGAATATTCCCTCGACGTGAACCTGAAGGACCTGGACATCCCCTACTACCTGGCCTATGTGCCGGCGAAGCTTCCCGTCCGGGTGGAGCGGGGGACGGCCGCCACGAAGCTTGCCCTGACCTACCGTATCGATACCAACAAAAACCCCGAACTCGTGATGAGCGGGGACCTTTCCCTGGCCAACCTGAAGGCAGCCGGCGCGGACGGCGCGCCCCTGGCCGCCCTGGACCGTCTCGGCGTGGTGATCGGCAAAAGCGAGCTTCTCGCCCCTGCCATCTCCCTCTCCTCCGTTACCCTGGATGGCCCCGTGTTCCATTTGGCGCGGGACGGAAAAGGGGTGTGGAACGTGGCCCGGCTCTCCACGGGAGAGAAGCCGGCTCCTCCCCCTGCAGAACCGAAGGCCGACCCCAAGGAGAAAGCGAAAGGGAAACCGGTCGTCGATGTGGGGGAGTTCACGCTTCGCAACGGCACCGTGACTGTTGCCGATGGCTTGCCGCCGAGGGGGTTCAAGGCCGAGGCCCGGGAGATTGCCTGCACCGTGCGGGGTTTTTCCACCCGCCCGGGGAAAAAGGCCGATTACTCTCTTTCCTTTGCCACGGGCCGGGGTGAGAGTGCGCGCATTACGGGTGACTTTTCTCCCGAACCGGTGGCTGCCTCCGCCATGGCCGAGTTGAAGGGGGTCGTGCTCGACGCCTTTTACCCATACTTGGCCGACACTCTTACCGCCCCGGTCACGGGCAAGCTCGACCTCTCCGGCCAGATGACTTACGATGCCGCCGCCGGTCTGTCGGCCGACAAGATCGCGGTGCGGCTCACCAACCTTGCCGCTCCCTTCGGCCCCAAGGAGGGGGCGCGCCTTGCCCGGTTGGATGCCACAGGGGGGCGGTTCAGCCAGAAGGAAAACCGCCTGGAGATTGTACAGGTGACCCTGGCGGGGGGGGATATCCGCCTTTCCCGGGATGCCGCAGGGAATCTCTCCCCCCTTGCCCTCGTGAAAAAGGCAGAGGGGACCAGGCGTCCGGCAGCACGGGAGTCCCGGTCATCAGTGGCGAAGCCCTTCCGGTACCGGATTGCCGCAGTGGCTGCCAGCGGCCTCGATCTCACCTTCACAGACCGCAAGGCGGTCGGCAATCCCCGCTTCGACCTTCGCCGCATCGGCTTCAATGCCAGTAACATCACCGGACCCAGGCTGGAAACCATTCCCTACCGCCTCACGGCTGGCTATGGGAAAGGAGGGGCGCTCAACGCGTCGGGAAGCGTCACGCCGTCCCCCCTTGTTGCAAAGGGGAACCTTTCCCTGCGGCGGATTCCCCTCACCGACTTCGACGCCTACCTCCCCGAGGGGCTCAACATCATCCTGGCAGACGGCGCCCTCGACACCCGCCTTACCTATGCCGTGGCAAAACGGGGAGAGGGGGTCGGCGGCACCTTTGCCGGCAACCTTGGCGTCCGCTCTTTCCACTGTCTCGACGCCGACGCCGATGACCTCCTCACGTGGGACAGTCTTCAACTCGACAAGGTGTCGGGTAGCCTCGATCCCTTCTCCCTGAAGATCGGCGAGGTTTCCCTTGCCAAGTTCTTCTCCAAGATTGTCATTGGCAAAGATGGGCGCCTCAACCTTCAGAAGCTCTACACGCCGGACCAGAAAGGCGGAGACCGGGGACCGGGGACCGGGGACCGGGAAAGGCCTGAACGGCAAGCCGGCCAACCGGTGCAGCTTGCTCAAGTTGCCCAGCCGGCTAAGCCCCAACGTCAGATCGCCATTGATACCGTGATCCTCCAGGAGGGGACCCTCGCCTTCTCTGACCATCACATGAGCCGGCAGTATGACACCACCTTCTACAACCTCGGCGGAAGGATCAGCGGGCTATCCTCCGAGGAGAGCCGGTTCGCCGACGTGGACCTGCGGGGGAACCTGCAAAACCTCTCGCCCCTCCAGATCACCGGCAAGCTGAACCCCTTGCGCGACGACCTCTATGCCGACATCACGGTCCGCTTCGCCGACATCGACCTGACCCCCCTTACCCCCTATTCGGGAACCTACGTGGGATACGGCATCGACCGGGGCAAGGTCTCCTTCGACCTGAAATACACCATCGAGAACAAGCAGCTCAACTCCGAGAACAAGGTCTTCATCGACCAACTCACCTTTGGCGACAGGATCGAGAGCAATAAGGCCACCAGCCTTCCGGTGCGGCTGGCGGTGGCGCTCCTCAAGGACCGCAAGGGGGAGATCCACCTGGACATACCGGTCACGGGCCGCACCGACGATCCCCAGTTCAGCGTCTGGCGCGTGGTCTGGCAGATCATCAAGAACCTCCTCGTCAAAGCGGCGACCTCTCCCTTCTCCCTTCTCCAGTCGGCCTTCGGCGGCAAGGAGGACTTCAGCGTCATCCCCTTTGTGGCCGGGTCGGCACATCTGGCCGAGACCGAACAGGCCAAGCTGGCGAAGATTGCCCAGGCCCTCAACGACCGGCCATCCCTCAAGGTGGACATCAAGGGATACGTGGATAAGGAACGGGACCCCGAGGGGTACCGCGTCGAACTGCTGACCCGGAAGATGAAGGCCGAAAAATTCCTGGTGCTGGTGAAGGAAAAGCGGAACCAGCCGGGGGATTCGGCGGAAACCATGGTTATAGCTCCCGATGAGGCATCCCGCTATCTCAAGGCGGTCTACAGGAAGGAAAAGTTTCCCAAGCCCCGCAACATCCTGGGCCTTGAGAAGGATCTCCCCGACGCCGAGATGCGCAAGCTGATCCTCGCCAACACCCGGGTGGGGGAAGGGGAGCTGAAGGCGCTGGCAGCCGAGCGGGCCGGGGCGGTGAAGGCTCTTCTGGCGGGGCCGGGCAAGGTGGATCCGGCCCGCCTCTTCCTCCGGGCCGACGATATCCACAAAGCACCCGCAGACAAGGGGCCGGGCTCGCGGGTGGAGTTCGGGGCGGCGGTGCAGTGAGGGATGGCTAATGCACTGATTTTTTTAGAGATGTGATAAATTCCGCTCAAGTTATTCGGGAATTCTCCGAAACGAGATGTAAGGACCTCTGCGCGTCGTGTGTGACGGAGCGGGGACCCGAATTCAGGGGAGGAAAAGAATATGTCGTTCAAACTTACCATCAAGGCCCGGATCGTTTTCATCGTCGCGTTTTTTTCGGCCATGCTCATCGTCTTCGGCATGCTGGGGTTGTCGGGGATGAAGGCCGCCAATGAAACCAGCCACGCGCTCTATGGCGAGAACATGAAGAGCGTGCAGGTCCTCAGCAGGATCGCGGCCCTCATGCGCGACAACCGCATCCAACTCCTTCTCAGTCTCCAGCATGATCCCAAGAGTGAATTCAGCACCCTCCACGACCATCCCCTCACCATGCACATCGACATTGTGGCCAAGAATATCGAGGAGATCACGGCCCTCCTGGCGGAATACGAAAAACTTCCGAAGAGCGAGGAAGACAAGAAGCTCGCCGCGGAGTTCAAGACGGCGAGGGAGGCCTTTGTGCAGGAGGGGCTCATTCCCGTGCGCGAGGCGGTCCTGGCCGGGAAATATGGAGAAGGCGTGGAGCTCACCCTCAAGAAGGTGAACCCGCTCTTCAAACCGGCCAATGAAGCGCTGGAAAAAATGATCAAGCAGGAATTTGCCGCGGCAAAAGAGGACTTCGAGCAGGACGACAAAACCTACCGTACCGACAGGCTTATCATGTTTGTCGGTCTTGCCGGATCCATAGCCATAGGAGTCTTGCTGAGCCTTATCATCATCCGTTCCCTGCGCCGCAGCTCCGAAGAGCTGGCATCCGTTGCCACGGCCGTGTCCGCCGGCGACCTGACCAGGCGCGCCACCGGCCTCTCCAACGACGAGCTGGGAGCCATCGGGGGGTCGTTCAACGAGACCGCCGACTCCTTTGCCCGGGTCATCGCCGGCATCCGGGGGAACGCGGAACAGGTGGCCACTGCCGCGACCCAGGTCCACAGCACCGCCGAGCAGATGGCCACCGGCGTCGAGGAGGTGGCGGCCCAGACCGGAACCGTTGCCACTGCCGGCGAGGAGATGGCGGCCACCGCTGCCGAGATCGCCCAGAACTGCCAGATGGCTGCCGAAGCTGCCCAGCGGGCCACGGCGTCGGCCACCGGCGGTGCCACGGTGGTCCAGCGGACTGTGGACGGCATGGCGCGGATCGCCGACCGGGTGCGGAGTTCCGCCAGGACCGTCGAGAGCCTCGGCTCCCGCTCCGAGCAGATCGGCGAAATCATCGGCACCATCCAGGACATCGCCGACCAGACGAACCTCCTGGCCCTGAACGCCGCCATCGAGGCGGCCCGGGCCGGGGAGCAGGGGCGCGGCTTTGCCGTTGTGGCCGACGAGGTCAGAGCCCTGGCCGAGCGCACCACGAAAGCGACCCGGGAGATAGGCGAGATGATCAAGGCGATCCAGCAGGAAACCCGTGGAGCGGTTGCCGCCATGGAGGAGGGGGTCCACGAGGTGGAGGCTGGGACTGCCGATGCCCAGCAATCCGGCGCGGCCCTCCAGGATATCATGAACCAGATCAACGAGCTGGCCATGCAGGTGAGCCAGATCGCCACCGCCGCCGAGCAGCAGACCGCCACCACCGGCGAGATCAGCGGCAACGTCCAGCAGGTTTCCGAGGTGGTCCAGGAGACCGCCAAGGGTATCCAGGAATCAGCCCAGGCTGCGTCGCGTGTTGCGGAGTTGGCTGACGAGCTCAACGGCCTCGTGGGGCGGTTCAAGGTGGCGTAACAGCCGTTCGGGCACGGAACAAAGGAGGGGGCGACCGGTGATGCGGTCGCCCTTTTTTCATATTCACCGCACATGGAAATCATCCTTCCTTCAACCGAAACAACAGTACCCCCTTCACAAACCATCGCAGGAGATGTTGGCTTTCGGTGCCCCGCCAGCCTCTCTTGACAATTCTGCTAAAGTTTCGCCCGCTCCTGACGATAAGCAAGAAAACGACGTTTCATCACAAAGCAAACTGAGTTCCAGGATGTGGCGTCGATCTCCTCGAACGCGCGTTTCGCCGGTCACGGGAACTGGCCACTGACGAGGCTTTCCGAAAGTGGCGAAGAGGGTTCACGCAGGTACCGGCTCACGCTTCAGGCCGGAGGCATCTATGGCAACAGACCCTCAGGATACGGCACAGGTCGTGATCGTGGACGACGAACCTTTCGTCCGGGATGCGGTGGCTAAACTCCTCGTGCGTGAGGGAATCGCCGCGGTGGCCGCGGAGAACGGGGACGAATGCCTGGACCTTTTGCGGAAAGGGTTCAGGGGAATCATTCTCATGGACGTCATGATGCCCCGCAGAAACGGCTGGCAAACCATCCGCGCCATGGCGGACGAATCCCTGGTGGCCGGCAATATCATCTCCATGCTGACCTCCGTCGACGAGCCCGATGAACAGATGGAAGGGTTGCAGGAACTGGTGTTCGACTACATCACGAAGCCTTTCGACCCTTCCGAGATGGTTGCAACGGTACGCACGTACCTTGGCTGCCTGGAGCAGATGCGAGGCGGGAACTGAGCCATGCCATTGCCCAACCTGGCGGTCATAGGGGCATCGACGGGAGGACTCAAGGTGTTTGAGTCGCTGTTTCCCCGTCTTCCGGTCCTCAATGCCGGTGTCGTGATCGTCCAGCACATCGTCCCGCTCGTTGACCGGTCCTTTGTCGCTTCCCTGCAGAGGGCCTCCGCCATGCCCGTTGCGCTGGCACGGGATGGCGATGCCATACGCCATGGTACCGTCTACCTGGCGCCGGGAGCGCTTCACCTGCACCTTGTCGCCAATCAGACCATACGCCTTGCAGCCGGCGAGAAGGTCAACTCTGTCTGCCCGTCCATTGACGTCGCCATGAAGAGCGTCATTCCGAAACCCGGCGCCCGGATGGCCGGCGTCATCCTGACCGGGATGGGCCATGACGGTGCCGATGGCATCGCCCACATGAAACGATGCGGAGCAGTGACCATTGCCCAGGACAGGGCGACGAGCGTCATCTATGGCATGCCCAAGGCTGCCCAGGCCACGGGGATGATCGACTTTGTCCTCTCCGCCGAACGAATTGCCGACAAACTTGCTGAGCTCTTTAAATAAATCCATCCAACCGCATCCCAAAGGGGGAAAGGCACATGAGAGTAACCAGGTACAAGAATTGGAAGATCCGGAACAAAATCATGTTCATAACAGTCCTCAGCGTCATACTGATGCTGGGAGGGCTCTTCTCCTTTCTCCTGCCGAGACTCGAGACGAAGATCACCAAGGAGAAGCGGGACGCAACGCGGCATGTGGTGGAAACGGCCATGGCAGTCCTCGAAGTGGAGAACGAGCTGGTCAAGAGCGGCAAGGAGCCCCTCGCAGCGGCCCAGCTCAAGGCTGCGAATATCCTCTCGAAGATGCGCTATGAGAAAAAGGAGTACCTCTGGATCAATGACTTGGGAAATCCCCCAAAAATGATCATGCACCCAACCCTCTCGGCACTCGATGGCAAGGTGCTGGATGACCCCAAGTTCAACAAGGCGACCGGCATGATCGAGGGAACGGACGGGAAGGTGATACCCCTCGACGGCAAGAACCTCTTCGTTGCCTTTGCGGAGGTGGTGCAGAAGGCGGGGCACGGCTTCGTGAACTACGAATGGAACAAGCCCAAGGAGGGTGGAGGCACCACCTCCGAACTCTACCCCAAGCTTTCCTATGTCAAGAAGTTCGAGCCGTGGGGATGGGTGGTCGGAAGTGGCATTTACATCGACGACGTGGAAAAGGACATCAGCAAGGTCCGGTGGATGTTCCTGGCCCTGAACGGCCTCATGGCCCTCATAAGCCTTCTCCTCGCCTATTTCGTGAGCCGGGGGATCACCCGGACCCTCGGCTA
This sequence comes from Geobacter grbiciae, assembly GCF_018531165.1. Classification (NCBI taxonomy): domain Bacteria; kingdom Pseudomonadati; phylum Thermodesulfobacteriota; class Desulfuromonadia; order Geobacterales; family Geobacteraceae; genus Geobacter; species Geobacter grbiciae. The sequence continues at coordinate 11,423 of NZ_JAHDIW010000020.1, forward strand.
TGTCGACGCGAACCTGGATGATATGTCCAAGGGTGGCGGAGACCTCACCCGGCGCCTCGCCGTGGAGCGGGAAGATGAAACCGGCTCGCTGGCCCGCTCTTTCAACCGTTTCCTCGACAACATGAAGGAGATCGTCCAACGGATCAATCAGAACGCCGTGGATGTGGCCAAATCGGCGGACCACCTCAACGAGACCGCAGGTCATATCGCCAGCGGGACGGAGCGTGCTTCGACCCAGTCCACATCGGTGGCCATATCGTGCGAGGAGATGGCTGCCACCTCTTCCGAGATAGCCCACAACTGCATCCGGACCGTGGAGATCGCCAACCGTGCAACCCAGACAGCCCAGGACGGGTCCCAGGTGGTGAGCCACGCGGTCAGCAGCATCCAGCGCATCGCCCACAAGGTCCAGGAGTCGGCAAAAACCGTCGAATCCCTGGGTGTCAGGTCCGAACAGATCGGCAATATCGTGGGGACCATCGAGGACATCGCCGACCAGACCAACCTCCTGGCCCTGAATGCGGCCATCGAGGCGGCACGGGCCGGTGAACAGGGGCGCGGCTTCGCCGTGGTGGCCGATGAGGTGAGGGCCCTTGCGGAGCGCACCACCAAGGCCACCCGCGAAATCAGCGAGATGATCAAGAGCATCCAGCAGGAGACCAAATCCGCCGTGGCCGCCATGGAGGAAGGGGTGCACGAGGTGGAAAAGGGGACCGCGGAAGCGGGTCGGTCAGGAGAGGCCCTCGAGGAAATTCTGGCCCAGGTTGCGGAGCTCACGAGCCAGATCAACCAGATAGCAACTGCCGCCGAGCAGCAGAGTGCCACCACCAATGAGATCAGCAAGAGCATGTACGAGATAACCGCAGTGATATCCGATGCCTCGGGCAGCTCACAGAACACGGCCAATGCCGCAAGCCAGCTGGCCGGCATGGCTGACGAGCTGAAGCGGATCGTGGCCCAGTTCAGGATGTAACCGGCTCCGGATGGATGTCTTGATGGAACCACTCGGGGGCACAGCACTGTATGCCGGAGCTTAACATTGAGGAATTCAAGCGGCGGCTCAGCATCTTTGTCGGCATTGTGCTGGCTGCCGTTATCTCCATTTCAGCGTGGAGCATCACGACCGAATACCGGGATATCCTCAGTGAGGCGGAAAAGAAGGCGTCAGGGTACGCCCAGGCCCTTGGCGAGCACACGGAAAGCGCCTTTGCCGAGGCTGACCGGGTGGCCAGGGATCTGATTCATGATATCAATACGGCAGGGGGGGCCGAACGGATCCCCCTGCCGCAGCTCTACGAGCTTCTGCGGCGCCAGGGAGGGGATGCACCACAGATCGGCGCCTTGTTCATCACCGGCAAGAACGGCATCATGTTCATCAACACCCAGGAGTACCCCCCCCGGAAGATCGATGTTTCCGACCGCGAGTATTTCCGCCATTACCTTGACAATCCCGGCGCGGACCTGTACCTGAGCAAACCGGTCATGAGCCGGCTGGTTAAGCGATGGCGCTTCAACCTCATACGGCCCCTCACCCCCGCCGGTACAGAATTCTCCGGACTTCTGGCGGTTGCCTTTGAGGTCGACTATTTCAAGAAATTTTTCACAGCCTCAAGCATCGGCCCCCACGGAAGGATTGCCCTCTTCCGCACCGACGGCATTCCGCTGGTATTTGAACCCTACGTGCAGGACATCTACGGGTCGACCATGCGGAACACAGAATTGTTCCGCACCCATCTCCCCGCCTCCCCTTCCGGCACGTATTACGACGAGTCCAGCATCATTGACAAATCACCGCGGATAGTGGCCTACAAACGGCTTTCCCGTTTTCCCGTAGTGGCGACGGTGTCCCTCAACCGCGACGACGTCCTTGAACCCTGGACCGACAAGGCACTGCTTCAGGGGGCTGTGACCCTCGGCCTCTGCCTGGTCATCGTCTGCCTGACGCGCCTCATGTTCCGCCACCTCGACCGGCTGAGAATCGCACAGACCGGTCTGCGCAGCCACCAGGAGCGATTGCGGATCAAGGCGGCCCAGATCGACGTCGCCAATGACGCCATCCTGCAGATCGATCATGAAGGGCGCCTGGTGCACTTCAACCAGGCACTCTGCCGAATGAGCGGATTCAGTCATGACGAGTTGACGGATATGATGCTCCATGACCTGGAGCCTCCGGAGAGCGTTGACCACACGAAAACCAACCTGATGCTGGCCATGAGGGATGGCGAAGCCATGTTCGATGCAGCGCTCCTGGCCAAGGATGGTTCCTCGGTACCCATCGAGGTCCACGCTCACCCCATGGAGAGCGCCGGGGGAGCGTTCATCCTCTGTATTGCCCGGGATGTACGGGAACGGAAACGGTCCGAAATGCGTGAGCAGGCCCGCCTGATGATACTGGAGAAACTGGCGACCGGGGCTCCCCTTGCGTCATTGCTCGACCAGATCGTCTACTTTGTGGAACAGCAGATTCCCGGTGCCATCGGATCCCTGCTCCTTGCCGATGAGACCGGCGAGCGCCTTCTCCATGGCGCCGCCCCCAGCCTCCCGGAAGAGTACAACCAGGCGGTACACGGGCTGCGCATCGCCCAGGGGATGGGATCGTCGGGCACTGCGGCCCACCTGAGGCAACCGGTAATCGTCGATGACATCACGCGCCACCCCTACTGGAAGGGGTTTCAGCCCGCACTGGAAGCGGGGCTGAGGGCATGCTGGTCCCAGCCGGTTCTCTCCTCGGATGGCGAACTGCTCGGGGCCTTCGCGGTCTACCATCGGGAGCCACACTCCCCGGATGATAGAGAACGTGCCCTGTTGGAGTCGGCCGCGCACCTGGCAAGCATCGCCATCGGCCGGGTCCGCCAGGAAGAGCAACGCGAACACCTGGAGGGACAGCTTCGCCACATTCAGAGGATAGAAGCCATTGGCCAGCTTGCGGGCGGAATCGCCCACGACTTCAACAATCTGCTGACCCCTATTTTCTGCTATGCGGACATGATCAAAAGGGGGCTTCCGCAAGAAACGCCAGAGGCTCAAATGGCGGAAAGCATTCTCAAGACCGCCCACAAGGCCAAGGGACTGACCCAGAAACTGCTCTCCTTCGGCCGCCGGCAGAGACTCAACATGCAGCCCCTGGACCTGAACGAGGCGATCCAATCCTTCCATGACATCCTGCGGTGCACCATTCGGGAGAACATCGCCATCCGCATGGATCTGGCCCCAGGCACCGCCCCTGTCATGGCCGACCGGGGGCAGATCGAGCAGATGCTTCTCAACCTGGCGGTGAACGCCCAGGATGCCATCAAAGGGACCGGCACCATCACCATCAACACCGGTTACGTTCTCCTGGACGACGAATACGCCAGGCTCCATCCCGGCATGCAGCCAGGGCCCCATATCCTGCTCGCCTTCGCCGACAGCGGCCATGGCATGGATGACGAAACCCTGTCCCACATCTTCGAGCCGTTTTTCACCACCAAACAGGTTGGCCACGGAACGGGACTGGGGCTGGCAACGGTCTTCGGCACCGTGAAACAGCATGATGGATATGTTGCCGTGGAAAGCCGCGTGGGGAAAGGGACCACGTTTACCATCTACCTGCCGGCAAAGGCCCATACGGCATCAACCAGTGCCCCGGAGTCAAAGAGCACTGGCAGCCAGCCGGAACATTCAGGAAACAGCAGCACCGTTCTTGTGGTTGAGGACAACAGGATGGTCAGGGAGATGATCGTTCAGATGCTGAAATACGCGGGCTACGGAGTGCTGGCTGCCCCGAATCCCGACGAGGCATACGAGATTGCGCAGGCTGCACCCTACGCCTTCGATCTGATGCTATCCGATGTCATAATGCCGGGGATGAACGGCCCTGAGCTTTTTGAGCGGCTGCAGGAGCTTCGGCTCGATCTGCCCGTGGTCTTTATTTCCGGCTACACCAACGAGGTAAAAATCCACAACTGCAGGCTGGAAGAAGGGGGCAATTTCCTTCCGAAGCCTTTCACCAGCGAGCAGCTGTTGCGGAAGGTCAGCCAGGCGCTCAACACGGGTGCAGGTAGGGCGGATGTGACGTTCGGGCGGGCAGGGGGGACATGATTGTTACAACCATTTTGCAGATTTAATGGTTGCCCATGCACCAAATGAAAAACCCGCTGACCTCAATGGTAAGCGGGTTTTTTTCATTGCCGGCGCAGAGACGGTCAACTCATGTTCCAGATGGCCATCTCAAGAATATCCTTCCAGCTCTTCCCGATCTCGGAAACCACCGTGGGTTCGAAGCCGCAGTGCATCATGCACTGGGCGCAGCGGGGGTCTTTCCCCACGCCGTACTTGTCCCAATCGGTCTTCTCCATCATCTCCCGGAAGGTGGGGTAGTGGGTGTCGGTGATGAGGTAACAGGGGGCCTTCCAGCCGAGGGGGTTGCGGGTCGGGTTTCCCCACGGGGTGCAGTCGAGCTTCTTTTCCCCCTTGAGGAAGCGGAGATACATGGGGGTTGACCAGAAGCGGAACCGCTTGCTCATCCGGTAGACTTCCTCGAATTTTTTCTCGATTTCCCGCCGCTGCAGGAAGAGGTTCTCCCCCACAGCTTCGTAATCGAACCCCGGCGCCACCAGGATGCCGTCCACCCCCAGGTCGGTCAGAAGGGAGAAGAGCATCTCGATCTCCACCAGGTCCGTGTCCTTGAAGATGGTGGTGTTGGTGCAGACCCGGAACCCCATGGCCTTGGCCTTTTTGATCCCCTCGATGGCGATCTTGAAGGTTCCCTTCCGTTCAAGGATCCGGTCGTGGGTCTCTTCGAGGCCGTCCATGTGGACGTTGAGATAGAAGTTGGGGTGAACCTTGATGTTCTCCAGGGCCTTTTCCAGCAGCAGGCCGTTGGTGCAGAGGTAGACGTGCTTGCCGCGGTTGAGGACTGCCGGGATCAGCTCGTAGATGTGGCTGTAGAGGAACGGCTCGCCGCCGGTGATGGTGACTACCGGCGCCGGGCATTCGTCCACCGAGCGGAGGCACTCCTCCAGGCTCATCATCTGCTGGATGGTGTCGGCGTATTCCCGGATGCGGCCGCAGCCGGAGCAGGCCAGGTTGCAGAGGTGGGTCGGTTCGAGCATGAGGACCAGGGGGAACTTCTCGATCTTCTTCACCTTGTTGGAAATGATGTACTTCGTGAGGTCAGCGTTCAATTTCAGGGGAAAACGCATTAAACGGTACTTCCTTTCATTGATGCTTGTGTGGGGGCGCGTGTCCGCCCCTTCGAATGGTTATTTCACCAGCGACAGCGCCGCTTGTCCTTTTGCAGTCAGAAATGCCTCGACGGTGGCGGCGATGCCGGCGCCGTCCAGGCCCAGATCCTTGCGAAGCTGGGGTTGGGGCCCCTGCTCGATGAAGCGGTCGGGGATACCGATCCGCTTGGCCCGCACATCGGTCATCCCTTCGTCCGCCAGCAACTCCAGGACGGCGCTCCCGAAGCCTCCCTGGAGGGCGTTCTCCTCCACGGTGACGATGCACCCGGTCCGCCGTGCCGCGCCGAGGATGAGCTCCCGGTCAAGGGGTTTCACGAAGCGGGCGTTGACCACCGTTGCCCGGATCCCCCTAGCTTCCAGGAGCTTCGCTGCCTCCTGGGCCGGATAGACCGTGGAACCGATGGCCACGATGGCGACATCGTCCCCTTCAGTCAGAAGCTCGCCCCGGCCGATCTCCAGGGACTGGATAGTCTGGTCAAGGGGAAGTCCATACCCGGCACCACGGGGGTAGCGGAGCGCCACGGGGCGGCCGGCGTAGATGGCGGTCTTCAGCATGTGCTGGAGCTCGTTCTCGTCCTTGGGGGCCATGAGGGTCATCTCCGGCAGGTGCCGCAGGTACGAGAGGTCGAAGGTGCCGTGGTGGGTGGGGCCGTCGTCACCCACGAGCCCCCCCCGGTCCAGGGCCATGGTCACCGGCAGTTTCTGGAGGCAGACATCATGGAATACCTGGTCGTAGGCCCGCTGGAGGAAGGTGGAGTAGATGGCCGTCACGGGCCGAAACCCGTCGGCGGCGAGGCCCGCCGCAAAGGTGAGGGCGTGCTGCTCGGCAATTCCCACGTCGAAGAAGCGTTCCGGGAACCGTTTCGCGAAGGGGGTGAGGCCGGTGCCGTCGGGCATGGCCGCAGTGATGGCGATGATCTTCTCGTCCTCCTCGGCCAGCTTCACGAGGGTCGCGCCGAAGACCCCGGTGTAGGATGCCGCCCCCGGCTTGCCGCCGGTGGTCTTGCCCGTGGCCACGTCGAAGGGGCCGACCCCGTGGAAGGCGGCCGGGTTCTCCTCGGCCGGCTGGTACCCCTTCCCCTTGGTGGTCATGACGTGGACGAGCACCGGCCCTTCGAGCCCCTTCACGTTCTCGAAGACCTCCAGGAGCTGCGGCAGGTCGTGTCCAGGAATCGGGCCGATGTAGTCGAAGCCCAGGGCCTCGAAGAGCATCCCCGGGGTGAGGAACCCCTTGAGGGAGTTTTCGGCCCGGCGGGCGAAGTGGAGGATGTCCTTCCCGATGGCCGGGATGTTCTCCAGAAGGCCCTGCATCTCCTTCTTCAGCTTGCGGAAGTCGCTGCCGGTCATCTTGCGGGAGACGAACGAGGAGAAGGCCCCCACGTTTTGGGAGATGGACATCTCGTTGTCGTTCAGGACCACGATCAGGTTTTTCTTCAGGTGCCCCGCCTGGTTGAGGGCCTCATAGGCCATGCCGCCGGTGAGGGAGCCGTCGCCGATCACCGCGATGGCCCGGCTGCCGCTCCCCTTCAGATCCTGTGCCGCGGCCATGCCGAGCCCCGCCGAGATGGAGGTGGAGGAGTGGCCGGCCCCGAAGGCGTCGTGGGGTGACTCGCTCCGCTTGGGGAAGCCGCTGATCCCCTTGTACTGGCGCTGGGTGTGGAAGCTTTCGCGCCGACCCGTGAGGATCTTGTGGGTGTAGGCCTGGTGCCCCACGTCCCAGATGAGCTTGTCGGCCGGGGAGTCGAAGCAGTAGTGGAGGGCGACGGAGAGCTCCACTGCCCCCAGGTTCGAGGCCAGATGGCCGCCCGTTTGCGACACTGTCTCGATGAGAAACCGGCGGATTTCATCTGCCAGCCCCGGGAGCTCCTCCCGGGGAATATTCTTGAGATCGGCCGGGCCGGTTATGGTGTCGAGCAGCTTGTACATGACGCTCTCCTTCATCGGTTGCGTAGGGGCGTGATTCACCACGCCCGGGGAGCAATGAATTGCGCCCCTCCATATTTACCGTACATATCCGTTGGCGCGGAACCATTCCACCGCACGCCCCAGGGCTTCGACGGCCGGGCGCTGGGGAAGCCCCAGTTCCTTCACCGCCTTGGACGAATCGAAATACATGAATTTTCTGGCCATCTGCACCCCTGCCAGCGGGATGAGGGGCTCCCTGCCGGTGATCCGCGACAGGGCCTCGTTTGCGTAGGCGGCTGCGAGGATAGGTAAGTAGGGGAGGCGCACCTTCGGCGCTGCGAGTCCCGTAACCGTTTCGAGGAGAGAGAATATCTGCCGCAACGTCAGATTCTCGTGGCCGAGGATGTACTTCTCGCCGATTCTGCCGTGCTGAGCCGCCAGGATGTGTCCCTGGGCGCAGTCCTCAACGTCGATGATGTTGAGCCCCGTGTCCAGGTAGGCGGGCATGGCGCGGTTGAGGAAATCGACGATGATCTTTCCGGTGGGAGTCGGTTTCACGTCGTGGGGGCCCACCGGGGTCGAGGGATTCACGATGACCAGGGGGAGTCCCCGGGCCAGGAACGTCTCAGCCTCCCGTTCCGCCAGAAATTTGCTTTTCTTGTAGTCCCCCACCATGTCGGCGAAGGTGACGGGGGTGGCTTCCGTGCCGGGGGTGCCGTCGCCGGGATTTCCCAGGGTCCCGACGCTGCTCGTGTAGACGACCCGGGATACCCCGTGCCGCAGGGCCGCGTCCAGGACGTGGCGGGTTCCCTCCACGTTGGCGGCGTACATGGCGGCGGGGTTGCGGGTCCAGAGGCGGTAGTCGGCCGCGGCGTGGTAGAGGACCTCGCACCCCTTGACCCCCCGGTCCAGGGATTCCGGGGAACAGAGGTCCCCCTCGCACACTTCCACATCGAGGCCATCGAGATTGCGCCTGTCGGAGCCGGGCCGGGCCAGAACCCTGACATGGCAGCCGTCCTTCAGCAGTTCCCTTGCTATGCTAGCGCCTATGAAGCCGGTTGCGCCGGTAACGAAAACCTTCATGGTTCCTTCTATCAAAACTGATGTAGGGGCGGTTCTTGAACCGCCCCTACGCAGGTGCCCGTTTCTGCGACTGGCTGGTTATCCCTTGTGGCCCTTCAGCGCCCGGTAGCGTCCCATGGCCATGAGCGGAAAGCAGTTCCGGTAGATATGATACTTGATCATGAAGTATTTTGGGAAGCCGGTTCCGGTGAACTGGTCCTCGTCCCAGGTCCCATCGGGTTGCTGGGTCTCGATCAGGTACCGGATCCCCCGGGCCACGGCCGGGTGGTCCACGTCGCCTGCGGCGAGCATGGAGAGGAGTGCCCATCCCGTCTGGGAGGCGGTGCTTGGGCCGGTGCCGGCCAGCTTCTGATCGCAGTAGGATTCGCAGCACTCACCCCAGCCGCCGTCGGGGTTCTGGTGGGCGGCGAGCCATTCAACGGCCTTGCGGACGTAAGGCTGTCCCATGTCTTCGCCATAGGCCTTGAGGCCGCAGAGCACCGACCAGGTGCCGTAGATGTAGTTGACCCCCCAGCGTCCCCACCAGGGGCCGTCCGGTTCCTGGTTCTCCTTGACGAACTGGAGCGCCCGCACCGCGGCCGGGTGGTCCTTGGGGTAGCCGAAGGTTCCCATCAACTCCAGCATCCGGCCGGTAAGATCCGCCGTGGGGGGGTCGATGAGGGCCTCCAGGTCGGCGAAGGGAATCTTGTTGAGGATATGCTTGGTGTTGTCCTTGTCGAAGGCTCCCCAGCCGCCGTTCTTGCTCTGCATGCCGATGCACCAGGCAATGCCGCGCTGGATCGCCTCCGCCTTGGCCTTCGAGTCCTTCACCTTCACATCCTTGATGGCCATCATGACGATCCCCGAGTCGTCCACGTCCGGGTACCAGTCGTTCTGGAACTCGAAGGCCCATCCCCCCGGCTCCAGGTTGGGGGCCTTGATTTTCCAGTCGCCAACCTTGCGGACTTCCCGGTCCAGGAGCCACTGGGCGGCTTTCACCAGGGCCGGGTGATCGGTGGGAACTTCGGAGTCGACCATGGCCATGAGGGCCAGGGCCGTGTCCCATACCGGCGAGATGCAGGATTGGAGGACGATCTCGTCGTCGCTCTCGATGCAGAAGTTGGCCAGGGCCTGAAGCCCCTTGGCAACGGCCGGGTGGTCGTTAGCGTAGCCGAGGCAATGGAGGGCCAGAACCGAGTTGAGCATGGCCGGCTGGATGCCGCCCCAGTCGCCGGTGGGCTCCTGGTGGTCCAGCACCCACTGTTCGGCAATGGCCATGGCCTTCTTCATGCCGGGGCGGATGGGGCTCGCCTCATAGACCTTGAGGATATGGTCGATGCCGATGAAGATGTTCTTCCAGGTAAGGATCCCGTCTTCCTTGGTGAAGGTGTAGTCCATGGGGCGCGGCGGCCGCACGTAGAGTTCCTGCACCCTCGCCCAGGGGGGGAGCTTGCGCACCGGCCGCTCGGCCATGACGATGGAGAGCGGAATAATGGTCGCCCGGGACCAGCTGGAGAACTCATAGAGGTTGAAGGTGAAGCCGTTGGGAAGGAGCATCATCTCGATGGGCATGGAGGGGACCCCCAGCCAGGAGAATTCGCCGAAGAGGGCCAGGAAGATCTTGGTGAAGACCCGTGCCTTGAGGATGCCCCCTTTCCCGAGAATGAACGTGCGGGCCTTCTGCATGGCCGGATGGTCGGCGGGGTAGCCGGCCAGCTTCAGGGCGAAGTATGCTTCGATGGTGGTGGAGAGGTCGCCCGGCCCTCCGTGCCAGATGCACCAGCACCCCTCCTCGGTCTGCTTGGAGAGGAGATAGGTAGCCATCTTCCGATCTTTGTCCCGGTTCACCAGCCCCATGAAGTGGAAGAGGATGACGTACTCGGCGGTGATGGTGACGTTGGACTCCAGCTCCGCCCACCAGTACCCGGCGGGGAGTTGCTCCCGCAAAAAGAACTCCTGGCTCCGTTTGATGGCCTGGTCGAGGGGGCTCGTGGTTTCCACGTCCCGCTTTTTCCAGATGGAGGCGGGGAGGTGGTGGACCTTGCCCCCCCGTTTCTTCTGCGGCTCCTCTTTTGTCTCTTTCGCTGTTTCGTTGAAGGAGGTGAGTGCGTGTGAAATGGGATGCTTGGAAATCTTCATCGAAATGCTGCTCCTTGATTCTCAGAACACTCTCTCCCGATGCCGGGATGAGTGAGAAAAAATAAGCATGTACTTCTAGCACAGAATTAACAAAAAAAACATAGTTTTCCCGTGTTGCCCGTGCCGATGGGGCACAAGGGACGGCTCGGGCGGGGAGATTGTCTTTGCCGGTGGGGTATGGTACGCTTCGCGAGTTTTGCCCGATACCGACAGATGAAGGATGCGATTCGATATGGAAAAGAACAGTGGTACGAAACGCTTTACCGGGCTTTTCGGGTTCGTTGCCCGCCACCCGCGGCTGATTCTCGCGGTTGCTCTCCTCCTTTCAGTCCTCTCGGTGATCTACACGAAGGAGCGGATGGAGTTCCTCACGGGCCGGGACGACCTGATGCCGAAGAACGCCCCCTTTCAGCAGGACTATCGAGCCATTCGGGCCGAGTTCGGCGACCGGGAAGAGATCGCGGTCGTCATCGAGAGCGCTGACGCAGCCGCGGCCTCCCGTTTCGGCGAACGGCTCCAGGAGAAGCTGGCCGCGGACCGGACCCGGTTCCGTGAGGTCTTTTTCCCCGGGGGGATGCCGTTTTTCAAGGAGCACGGCCTCCTCCTCATGCCTCTGGAGGATATCCGAAACCTCCGGAAGAACTTTACCATGGCAAAGCCGGTTCTCAAGGAGCTGGCAACATCGCCCACCGTCCAGACCCTCTTTACCCACCTGACCGGCCGGATGGATGCCTACGTGGCCGGTGGCGGGAAGGGGGGGGAGGCTGAGCTGGCCGGCATCACCTTCATGCTCGACAAGCTCGGCACCGGCATTGACGCCTTCGGCGGGGGAAAGAAGGGCTCATTCTCCCTGGAGGAGGTATTCCTCGGGGGGGATTCGGCCCTGGCCCGGGCCGGCCGGATGCAGATCCTGACGGTGCGGCCGGTGAAGGACCCCGGGAGCTTTGTCCCGGCCGTGGAGGCCATCGGGGCGGTACGCAGGGAGGTCAAGACCCTCAGGGCGCTCCCCGAGTTTGCCGGGGTGACCGTGGGGCTCACCGGGACCCCGGTCCTCGAATACGAGGAGATGGCCACCAGCGAGCGGGACATCACCATTGCCACAGTCCTCTCCCTGGCCCTCACGGTGGTGCTTCTCCTCCTGGCATTCCGTGGGTTCCTGAACGTCATGGCGGCCATGGTGACCCTCATCGTGGCGCTCTGTGTCTCCTTCGGCCTGGCGACTCTGGTGGTGGGGCACCTGAACATCCTCTCCATGGTTTTTGCCATCATGCTGATCGGCATTGGCATCGAGTACGGCATCCAGGTGGTGCTCCGCTACCAGGAGGAGCTGGGGCTCGGCGAAGGCGAATTGGAGGCCATCAGTACGGGGCTCAACCGCAACATTTGGGCCATCGTTATGGCCGCCTCCACCATTGCCGCGGCCTTTTTCACCTTCGTCTTCACCGATTTCAAGGGGATCTCAGAGCTGGGTGTCATCGCGGCGCTGGGGGTCTGCGTCTGCGTCCTGGCCACCTTTACGGTCCTGCCGGCGGTCCTGGTGCTCCTGGCGCCGTACCGCAAGCGCAAGGAGGAGGAGCGGGAGGCCCGGGCCGCAACCATTCTTGCCCGCTCCTCCCGGATGAAGGCCCTGGAGCGTTTCCTTTTCGGCCACCCGAAGACGGTCATAGGGATTACCCTCGTCCTCTGCGCCGCGTCCATCTATCCCCTTGTCCAGACACGGTTCGACTACAACCTCATGAATCTCCAGGCCAAGGGGCTGGAGCCGGTGGAGTACGCCTACAAGCTGATGCGGAGCAAGGAAAATTCGGGCTACTTCGCCGAGGTCGTGGCCTCGTCCGCCACGGAGGCCCGTGAGCTGACCCGGCGCCTCGAAGCGCTCCCCGCCGTTGACCATGTGGTGAGCCTCGCCACCTTTGTCCCCGATGACCAGGAGGCGAAGATTGCCGAGCTGGCGGCCCTGCGGCGCGAGCTGGCCGACGTGAAGCCCGCCCCCTACGAGGAGGACCTTCGGGTCATGGAGCTCCCCACGGTCTTCGAGAACTTCAGAAACTCCGTGGAGCGGCTGAAGCTTCACCTGGAAAAGGAGCAGAAGCCCGAAGCAAAGCGGGTCGGCGCCTTCCTGGCCACCCTCGACCGTTTCTTTGCGACCCTCGAAAAGGAGAAGGACAAAAACGCCCTCGGGATGCTGCGGGACTTCCAGGGGGGAATGCTCGCCTCCTTCCCGGAGAAGATCGGGATGTTTGCCGACAGCCTCGCCGTCACCCCGGTGACCGAGGCGGATATTCCGCCCCAGCTTCGGAAACTGTTTGTGGGGAAAAGCGGGAAATATCTCCTCCAGGTGGCCCCCAAGGAGGAGATTTTCGAGCGGGAGCCCCTGAAACGCTTCCTGGACCAGGTGCGGAGCGTTGCACCCCGGGCCAACGGCGAACCGGTCATGGTCTACGAGTCCATGACCATCATGCGCGACGCTTACCTGCGGGCCTTTGTCTACGCCTTTGCCGCCATCGTGGTGATCCTCTTCGTCACCTTCCGGAGCGTCATCTACACTCTCGTGGGGCTCGTTCCCCTCGTGGTGGGGATCCTTCTCATGGTGGGGGGGATGTGGCTTTTCGGGATCAGCTTCAACTCCGCCAACATCATCGTCATGCCCCTCATCCTCGGCATCGCCGTGGACTCCGGCATCTACATCATCAACCGTTTCCGCCGCGAGGACGGCGACGCCGCCTCGGTCATCACGGGCAGCACCGGCCTGGGGGTCGTCTACAACACCCTTACCATCATGGCGAGCTTTGGCGCCCTCATGGTGGCCCACCACCAGGGAGTATTCTCCATCGGCGCGGTCATGAGCCTCGGGATGGTGGCCTGCCAGGCGGCCTTCGTGCTGGTTCTTCCGGCGGTTTTGACGCTGGTTAAAGGTCGGGACCGGGGACCAGGGACCGGGGACCGGGTTTAGAGGCAAACTGATGGCAGAGGTGACGATGAACAGAGGTGGTTCGGGAAGAGACGATGGTTCAAGGGGTGATGGCTTTTCCTGGTCCCCGGTCCCCGGTCCCCGGTCCCGGGGCCTTTCCGGTGCGGTGCAGCTTTCCCATTTCTTTCTCCGGGAGCGCCTGAGGCCGGGTGACCGGGCCGTGGACGCCACCTGCGGCAACGGCCACGATACCCTCTTCCTGGCGAAGTTGGTGGGGCCGCAAGGACGGGTGTGGGCCTTCGACGTCCAGGCAAAGGCCCTGGCCGCCACGGAAGAGCGTCTCGCCGAGGCTGGTTGCCGTGAGCGGGTCGCGCTCGTTCACGGCGGTCACGAGCGCCTTGCCGAGGTGGTCACCGGTCCGGTCCGGTCCGTGGTCTTCAATCTGGGTTTTCTCCCCGGTGCCCCCCGGGAGACCGTCACCACCCCCGAGACCACCATTGCCGGCCTGGAGCAGGCTGCGGCACTCCTCCTCCCCGGGGGGCTCGTAACCGTCGCGGTCTACACAGGGCATCCCGGAGGCGCCGACGAGGGGGCCGCCGTCGAGGATTGGGCAGCGGCCCTTCCCCCCGGCCGGTTCAACGTCTGGCACTGCCGCCAGGGGAACCGGTCCGGAGCGGCTCCCTATCTCCTGATCGCCGAGCGGGTTCCCGCGTAGGCCCGTCTTTTCCCGTTGACGCTTGTCCGCGGCTCCTCCCGTAGTACAATGAACATGACATTTTTTTCATCGAGGAACCCTATGGCAACTCCGCTCCGCGTCCTGATCATCGAAGATTCCGAAGACGATGCCCTTCTGATTCTCCTCGAACTCAGGAAAGGGGGGTACGAGCCCGAGTACGTGCGGGTCGAGACCCCTGAGGCCATGATGGAGGCCATTGCCGGCCGGCAGTGGGACATCGCTCTTTCCGACTACGTGCTTCCCCGCTTCAGCGGGATTGATGCCCTCAATATCTGGCGCCAGAGCGGTTTTGACGCCCCCTTCATCATCGTTTCGGGGAAGATCGGCGAAGATACGGCGGTGGGGGCCATGAGGGCGGGGGCCAACGACTATTTCATTAAGGGGAACATTTCGCGGCTCGTCCCCGCCATCCAGCGGGAGTTGAAGGAGGCGGAGCTGCGCCGGAAGAAACGGGAGGCGGAGGAGGCGCTCCTGACCAGCGAACTCCGCTATCGCCGGCTCGTGGCGGCGGTTACCGACTACATCTATACGGTGGAGGTCCGTGGGGGGAACGTTGTGGCAACATACCACGGTCCCGGCTGCGCGGCGGTCACCGGCTATGGCCCCGAAGAGTTCAAGGGGGATCCGTTCCTCTGGTACCGGATGATCCACGAAGAGGACAAGCAGCGGGTGACGGAGCAGACGCAGCAGTTGCTGGAGGGTGAAGACATCCCCTCCATGGAGCATCGGATCATCCACAAGGACGGCTCCATCCGCTGGGTTCGCAACACCATCGTTCCCCGCTATGACGAGTTAGGTGGGCTCGCGGCCTACGACGGCCTCATCGCGGACATCACCGCCCGCAAGACCGCCGAAATCGAGTTGGGGCTCCGGAGCGCCGCGCTGAATGCCGCGGCGAACGCCATTGTCATCAGCGATCCCGGCGGGCGGGTCATCTGGGTCAATCCCGCCTTCACGAATCTTACCGGCTACACCCTGGAGGAAATCGCCGGCCGCGGTCTCGGCATCCTCAAGTCGGGGGTCCACGGCGAGGAGTTTTACCGGGATCTCTGGGAGACGATCCGGGCCGGAAAGGTCTGGCGCGGCGAGATGATCAACCGCCGCAAGGACGGTTCCCTCTACCCCGAGGCCCAGACCATTACCCCCGTGGTGGATGAGGCGGGAGTGGTTCGCCACTATGTCGCCATCAAGGAGGACGTGACCGAGCGCAAGCGTGCCCAGGAGGCACTTCTGGAGAATGCCCGCATGTCCTGCGACATGGAGCTGGCGCGGCAGATCCAGGGGGCGCTCCTGCCGTCGGCCCCTCCGGTCGTCACGGGAGTCCGTTGCGCCGGGCGGTGGGTTCCCGCGGCCCATGTGGGGGGAGACTACTATGACTTCTTCCCCCGGGACGACGGCTCCTTCGACACGGTCATCGCCGACGTCTCGGGCCACAGTGTCGGCGCGGCCCTCATCATGACCGAGGCCCGGAGCGTTATCCGTACCCAGGCCCGTTCCGGCGGTTCCCCTGCCGCCATCGTCAGATCCCTCAATGAGAACCTCTACGAAGACCTCACCCGGGCGGAGCTCTTCACCACCATGTTCTACGCCTCCTACCGGCCGACATCGGGCATCCTCACCTACGCCAGCGCGGGGCACAACCCGCCGCTCCTCTACCGGCGGGCCGAGGGGAGGTGTCTGGAACTGGACGCGGATGGGCTCATCCTCGGGGTAAAACCCCAGGTGACGTTCGAGGAGCGGGAGGTGCGGCTGGCGCCGGGAGATATCCTGCTCCTCTACACCGACGGGATCACCGAGTCCGATAACGGCAGCGGAGAGCTTTTCGGGATCGGCCGCCTCAGTGCCCTCCTGGCTTCGCTCCACGGCGAGGAACCCGAGGCGGTCATCGAGGCCGTGCTGTCGGAACTGGCCGCATTCACCGGCGGCAGGCCCCCTGCGGACGACATCTGCACGGTGGCGGTGAAAATCACGCCATCATCCGGCTCAGGATCAGGAGAAAGTTGCGGGTGAGGAGAGGATGGAACTCCCGCCCCCGCCGGTCAAGGAGCATGCCGGCGATCTGGCGCAGTTCCACGGAGTCGCTGTAGGCCCGGCGGGTACGAAGCGCGTCGAAAAAGTCGGAGATGGAGGTCATCTCACTGACGAGGCTCTGGCTCCAGCCGGGGGGCACTTCCGGATAGCCGGAGAAGTCATGCTTCATGTGGTGCTCGAAGGCCGCCACCGCTGCCAGATGGGGCACTCCGGGCGTTTCGATGAGGCAGCGGGCCCCCTGGTGGGGATGGCGGCGCATGATGCGCCATTCGTCCTCGGTGAGCTGCGCCGGCTTGGTGAGGATCTCCCGCGGGACGAACATCTTGCCGATGTCGTGGAGGAGGCCGGCAATGCCGATCTCCTGCAGGAGCGGCCCGTCGATCCCCAGTGACATGGCCTGGGCAAGGTTGAGAATGCAGACGTTGACCGAGTGGGCGAAGGTGTATTCGTCCAAGTCGCGCAGGGGGGCCAGGGCCATGAGGGGGCGGGCCTGCTCCCGCAGGGCCGTGATGATCCCCCCGACCACGTCGGCGATGCCGGCGGCCCGCAGTTTCCGGTTGCGGGCGACATCCTCGTAGAGCTCGGTTATGCGGGTGACCTCCTCGGTCGTGAAATCGGCGAGGGGATCCTTCTCGTCTCCCTCACCGGACCGGTTGAAGCGCACCTCCACCCTGCCGAGACGGATATGCTCCGTTGACCGGATCTCTCCCCCCTTTTGCCCTCCTCCGAGGGAGGCAGCCAGCGATGACAGCTCCTCCCCGGTGATCCCCTGGAGAAACCGGATGTGTCCTATTCCCCGCGCCCGCAGCATTTCCACGAACCTCCCCACGTAGAGGCCCGTATCGAGGGGGACTCCCCCTGCAAGAAGCTCGTCGCCGATGATGACGAGGGAGATGTCGGGCTCCTCCTGCAGAGTGGTCGTCAGGTTGTCAAGGGTTACGGCCCGCAGCCGCGTCACCTGCTGGTGGTCAAAGGAGTAGAGGGCCGCGCTGGAGACGGCGGTTACCAGGTGCCGCACGGCGTTGCGCAGCGGTTCCAGGGCACTCCGGTTCATGGACGCCTCCCTGTCATGGTCCGCAGTGTTTGCCGGGCGGCCTGCTCCAGCTCGGGTACCCCCGAAGCGGCCGCTTCCCGGGCAAGGGAAAGCGCGTCCGTGGCGGGATACCGGGCGAGGGATCGGGCAATCTCGACCTTGAGGCGCGTCACGGAGGCGGTGCGGAGGATGCTCCGGGAGCGGAGGATGCGTGCCAGGTCGGGGAGCACCGCCGGGTCCCCCGTTTCGGCTAGTGCCCTGACCACGGCGCAGCGAACGTCGAAATCGGGGCCGGTAATCCCCCCCTTGTGCAGGAGCACCAGCAGCCGCTCCCGTACCCTAGGGCTGCGGCTGCGGTCCGCGAGCTGGATGGCGGTCAGGAGCGTTTCACGGTTTCCGCTCCCCAGTTCCCGCAGGAGCATCCGTTCTCCCTCGGGGTCCCGGAAATGGACCAGGGTCCGGAGGGTCTCCTGGCGCACCCGGGGGTGCGGGTGGTTCAGAAGGCGGTGCAGGGGGTGGATAGCGGCGGGGTCGTTGAGCCCCCGCAGAATCGCCACGAGATTGCGGACATAGAACCAGCGCCCGTCGTCCAGCCGCGCCACGACTTCCCCATAGGCTGCTTGTCCCAGCGACAGGAGGCACGCCACGTAGTAGCGCCGAAGCGACATGCTTTCCTCTTCGGCCAGCCGGTCAAGGAGAGGCGCCACGCAGGGAAAGCCGATGCGGGTGATGACAGCGCGGATGTCGTCATAACGCTCTTTTCCCCACACGACCGGGGCAGCCATCAGCGGGGTCGTGAAGGATGGTGTCGCGATTGATGTCAGAAGCCGCTGCTGAAGTGGTGTTGACGGCGCTTCTCCCGGGGAGGGGAGATGGTCGCAGACGGCCCTGAGGGCTGTGAAATCGCCCGCGTCCAGATAGTACGCGCAGAGTTCGCCGAGGCTTTCCTCCATGCCGAAGGTTTCTCCCTCGGGGTCTGATTCCAGGACTTCGAGGATGATGGCCCCCACCTTTGCCTCATGGTTTTCCCCCTGGAGCAGTGCCTTCAGGTCCCCTGACTCGGCAAGCCCCGAGGCGATCTTTCCGGCGGCAACGATCTGCTCGAGATTCCCCTGGTAGGCGTCGGGGATGTACTGATCGAAATTTCCCTCCCGGAGCACGGTGCCGAGCCTGTGCCCCACCCGCAGGGCCTCTGTCCGGGAGAGGGGGGGTGCACTGTCGTTTTGGGATGCGCCGAGTTTCCGGCAGAGGTTCAGGATGATCGGGGGAATGGCGACGTTGCGGTCGTTCAGGTCCGCGATGGTGTCGAGGATGATGCCGTCATCCACGGATGCCACGAGCCGGCGGGCCGCGTCCGGGCGTTCGGCCAGGGAGGTGAAGGCTTTGCCGAGGAATTGATGGCGCCGCTCCGGGGTGAGGGACTCCACGAGGGTCCCGAACCGTTCGGCGCACTCCCGGGCCGTCTGCTCTCCGTCGGAATCCCGGTCCATGCGGCGCATGAAGGACGCGATCACCGCGTCATAGGCTGTGTCCGGACCTCTCTGGTCGCCGAAGGCGTGGCCGTTCAGCACCTGTGCCAGAAGGAGCGGGTCGAGGGGAGGGCGCTTCGCTGTCGCATCGCCCAAGGGATCGATGGTCCCGTCCAGAAGCCCCCTGACGAACTGCTCCCAGAGGGACGCCGAACCGCTCCCCCCTTCCGGCTGGCCCGTGAGCTCCTCTTCCTCGGTGACCCTGAAGAGGTCATAGTTGACCCCCCGCACCTCCAGGCGTGTCAGCCCTTCCGCCCGGGCGACCGCTTCGATCCCGCCGCCGGCGCCGATCTCATCGCGGCTTCGCGAGAGAAGTGCCCCAAACCGGAGAAGTTCGTCGGCGTCCAGGTGACGGTGGCAGGTGAGGGCAACGACCCCCCGGTCGGAGAGTGCCCGGGCGAAATCGCGGTAGACGGGGTTTCTGCGGTCGAGGGGGTGGTCGCCGAACAGGATCGTGTCCCTGGCGATGCCGAGGGTAACGCTCTCGGTCCCGGCCAGGAGCCGATTCAGGAGGCTGGCCACCTTCACGGCCGCGTCCCGGGTGACCGGGTGGCCCGCCGGGTAGGCGGTCACGTGGCGGCGGAGGATGTTCATCTCGATGACCAGTGTCGAGAGCATCTCTATGTCGATGTCGGCATGGGGGAGTGTCATCGGGCTGTTTCCTGTTTGTGAACGGTCAGGCCGATAGTAGTTCACGGCGAGCCGTTTTCGCAAGAGGCAAACCCCGGTCTGGACGAGTTTTGCGTTGCAATGGCTCCGCGAACAGGGGTAAATAGGCGCAAGAACAATCCCGCGAGGTTTCCGGCATTATGCTCACCACGGTGCTCCCGTTTCTCTGCATCCTCCCTCCCCTTGCCTACGGCGTCATTTCCCTCGGCTGCGCCCGGTCCTACTTCGGCCGCCGGCGCCCCGCACCGGGGCACACGCCCCCCATCTCGATCCTCAAACCGGTAAAGGGGATGGACGCGGGGAGCTTCGACAACTTCGCCTCCTTCTGCCGCCAGGAGTACCCGGCCCCGGTCCAGATCATCTTTGCCTGCGCCGATGCCGCCGATCCGGTTATCCCGGTCATCGGGCGGCTCATGGCGGAGTTTCCCGCCATCGACATGGATCTGGTGGTGGACGCCACCCTCTATGGCCCCAACCACAAGGTTTCGAACCTGATCAACGCCTTCCCCAGGGCGAAGCACGAGCTCCTCATCGTCTGCGACAGCGACATCCGGGTATCCCCCGACTACCTCCGGGAGGTGGCGGCCCCCTTCGCCGACCAACAGGTGGGGCTCGTGACCTCCCTCTACCGCAGCCCCGGCGTGGCGGGCGCCGCCACGGCCGTGGAGGCCATGGGATTCACGGTGGAGATGATTCCCAACGTCATGGTGGCCATGAAGCTGGAAGGGCTCTCCTTTGCCCTGGGGGCCTCCATGGCGGTGCGCCGGGAAGCCCTGGAGTCCATCGGCGGCTTTCCTGCCCTGGCCGATTACCTGGCCGACGACTACCAGCTCGGCAACAAGGTTCACAAGGCGGGGTGGCGGCTGGAACTCTCCGACTGCTTCGTGGAGAGCGTCATGCACCGGGAGGATCTGGCCACGGTCCTCTCCCGCCAGCTCCGCTGGTCGCGCACCATGCGGGTCTCGCGCCCCGGTGGCTACCTCGGCTCCGGCATCACCCAATCCTTTCCCATGGCCTGCCTGGCGCTGGCCCTTTCCGGATTGTCCGGCGCCGGCTGGGGGGCCGTGCTCCTCCTCTACCTCGTCCGCGCCGCCGTTGCCATGGCCTTCAGCCGCTGTTACGTGAAGGACGGCATCTTTCCCCGCTGGCTCTGGCTCCTTCCCCTGCGGGACTTCCTCGCCTTCGCCACCTGGGCCCTCTCCTTCGCGGGAAACCGTGTCCGCTGGCGGGGGAACCTGTTCCGGCTTCTTCCCGGCGGCAAGATCGTTGAATTGCCAAAAACATTTGAAACACGGAGCAACGGAGCAACGGAGTAAAATCTGTGAGGAAAATGCTTTCAGGTCCGTGCAGGAAACCAACTTCCGGCTCATCCCCTGTCCATCGCGAAACTGCGCCGGCGCCGGCGACCTTTCCCGTGAGCGGCATGGCTCCTGGACGGCACAGATTGTGCTTAAAGTTATAACTATTATAATTATGTGCGTTTAACTTCTTTTTTTGCGCCGTGGTTTGGTACTATGGATCGATAGAGCGCACGGCGGCGCAAAAAGGAGAGACGATGGAGCACCGCACGTCCATGGCCAGTATTGCCGAGATCATGGCACGGCCCCACTGGGTATTTGACCTCGATGGCACCCTGACCGTGCCGGTCCATGACTTCGCGGCCATCCGGGCCGATCTCGGCATCCCGGATGGGACCGATATCCTGGGGCATATCGAGTCGCTTCCCAACGAGGAGGCGCGGCGCCTTCACCAGCGGCTCGACGAGATCGAGGAATGTCTGGCAGCCCGGGCAGAGCCGGCGGCAGGGGCGGTGCGCCTCGTGGAGACGCTCCACCGCCGGGGGAAGAGTCTCGGGATCGTGACCCGCAACACCCGGGAGATTGCCCTGCGGGTGCTGGAAACCATCGGCGTCGGGGGGCGTTTCGCGCCGGACGATGTCCTGGGGCGCCATGATGCCCAGCCGAAGCCTGATCCCCAGGGCCTCGCCATCCTCTCTACTCGGTGGGGGGCCACGGGGAGGTCCATGGTGATGGTTGGGGACTACCTCTTCGATCTCCAGAGCGGCCGGGCATCCGGCGCCGCCACCGTCCACGTGGACCGGAGCGGGAACTTCCGTTGGCCGGAACTGACCGATATCGCCGTGGAGAGCCTCGATGAACTGGCCGAGCTGCTCGGAACATGAAAGGAGTTACTCCCTGAACCGCTCCCGTGCCCGGTCGTATGACTTCTGCAATTCATGGAGGGCCTTTTCCGTTCCGGCTTTCATCTCTTTCCATGCTTTGCCGCTGGCCCCCTTCATCTCCTCCATCTTTTCGCGGAGGGCGTCCTGCTGCTTGCGCAGATCGGCCATCTCCCGGGCGAAGGCTGCTTTGGTCTCCTCCGTAGCCTGCTTCATCTTTGCGTCTAGTTCGTCGATCTTTCGGCCGATTTCCGAGGCCTTTCGCTCCGTGTCGCCGCCGTTCTTTTCCTGCTGTGCGGGTTGTTCTTCGCTGGCTGGTACCGTGGGGGGATAAAGGATGGAAAGGGCCAAAAGGGCTGCGGTTGCCACAATAAACGGTCTCATGGTGCACTCCTTTGCTCCGGGATTCCGGCACTCCGTGCCGGTTGCATCCGTTTAATAGTAAAGCCAAGGGTGCCGCCATGCAAATGATGTTTTACTAACGGACGCCAATTGATGTAATGGGGATACTGGAAGACCATGGGAACTGGCCGTAACGGGGGGCGTGCGATTGTAGCGACAGGCTTGGGACAGTGCTGCTGGGATACCCTTGCGGTGGTCGATTCCTATCCGTCCCCCGACAGCAAGGCCGAAGCCGCGGTCTGGGCGGAACAGGCTGGCGGGCCCACGGCCACGGCGCTGGTGGCCTTGGCGCGGCTCGGGATACCCTGCCGCTTCGCGGGTGTGGTGGGAGATGACGATGCCGGCAGCCGGATCCGGCAGGCCCTCGATTCCGAGGGGGTGGATGGGGCGTTTCTGGTCACGAGGCGCGGGGGAGCATCACAGCGGGCGTTCATCATGATCGAACGGGGGAGCGGCCGCCGGACAATCGTCTGGCGGCGTCCCACTGGTGATCCCCTTGATCCCCGTGAGGTGCCCGATGCCTTCCTTGCCGGCAGCTCCCTCCTCCTCCTGGACGGGCTCATGGCCGACGCTTCGCTCCATGCCGCCGGAAGGGCGCGGAGCCTCGGCATCCCGGTCATGGTGGATGCGGGGCGGATGCGGCCCGGCATGCTCGACATCACCCGGCAGTGCGATTACGTGGTGGCGGCGGAGCAATTCTTCCTGGACCTGGGGTGGGATCGCACGCCGGAGCATTTCAGGGGGCTGGCGGCCGACCTCGGCGCGCCGGTGGTCACCGTGACCCTTGGCGCGGCAGGAAGCCTCACCTGGAGCGGAAACGAGCCGTTTCACGTCCCCGCCTTCACGGTGGATGCGGTCGATACCACCGGTGCCGGCGACGTCTTCCACGGCGGTTACGGCTATGGCATCCTCCAGGGATGGAGTGTGCGGGAGACGGTCGTCTTCGCCTCGGCCATGGCCGCCATGAAGTGCCGTCAGGTGGGGGCCCAGCAGGGGATACCCCGTCTCCCCGACGTGTCGGACTTCCTGGCGCGGCGGAATATAACGGTGCTTCCGAACCCACAGACAGAGGTCAGTCCGTGACACAACTCAGTCTCAAGACCCGCATGGCAGTTGGAGTCGCTCTCCTGTTCCTCTGTTTCGGCTCGGTGACCGGATTTTTCGCCCTCACCTACTTCCAGCAGAAATTCAAGGAGAGTATCTCCACCCACCAGGAGGCGCTCCTCTCTTCCCTTGCCAATGATCTGGACAGCAAACTCCTCTTCGCCCAGAAATCCCTTCAGGCGTTTGCCCCCAAGCTGACTCAGGAAGTGCTTCGGAATGAGGATAAACTCCAGCAGGCCCTTGACGACAAGACCACCCTCCATCTCCTCTTCGATGCCCTGATCGTATTCTCCCCCGAGGGGAAGCTCCTCACCGAAAGCCCCCAAAAGCTCGAGATCCGGGGACGTGATTATTCCTTCCGGGACTATTTCAAAAAGACCGTCGCGACCGGAAAGCCCCAGATCAGCACCCCGTTTGTTTCCACCTATGCCCCGGGCCATCCGGCGGTCATGCTGACGTTCCCGCTTTTTGACGCCAAAGGGCGCATGACCGCCATCCTGGCCGGCCATGTGGATCTGCTGGGAGAGAACTTCCTGACGGACCTCCGGCGGCTGTCCATCGGCAAGAGCGGCTATGCCGTACTGATCGACGAAAACCGGACACGGCTCATCCACCCGGACATATCGCGCATCATGAAACAGGTTCCCCCGGGGTTCAATCCGCTCTTCGACCGGGCCATGGCCGGCTTCGAGGGGAGCGGCGAGTCCGTAAACACCAGCGGAGTCCAGATCCTTGCTTCCTATAAGCGGCTTCACGCTGTCAACTGGCTTTTGGGGATCGTTTATCCACTTGATGAGGCCTATGGGTCCCTCTACCGGGCGCGGGCCTATTTCGTGAGCGCCCTGGTGCTGGGGATTGTCCTGATGCTCCTGGTGAGCTGGTATGCCATGCAGCGGCTGATTTCACCCCTCTCGCGCCTGACCGGCCATATCAAGGCAATGGCTGCCGAACCCGAGGCGGGGGGGCGGACGGTTCCGGTGGAGACCGGCGACGAGATCGGCACCTTGGCAACGGCCTTCAACACCATGATGATCTCCCTCAGGGAAAAACAGGAGTCGCTGCGGAGAGCCGTTACGCGGGCCGAGGATGAGCGGGAGAAGGCCGATGCCATCATCGCTGCCCTCGGTGACGGGCTCAGCATCCAGGACCGGAATTTCCGCATCCTCTACCAGAACGAGAAACACCAGAAGATTACCGGCGGGAACCATGTGGGGAAGTTCTGCTACGAGGCCTACCGCCACAACAACCATGTCTGCGATGACTGCCCCGTGGCCCAATGCTTCGCCGACGGCAAGGTTCACACGCGGGAGAACCGGAACGTTTCGGGGGGGAACGCAGTCTTTGTGGAAGTCTCCGCTTCGCCGCTGCGGGATGCCACCGGCGGGATCGTTGCCGGCATCGAGCTGGTGAGGGATATCACCGAGCGGAAACGGACGGAGGAACAGGTCCGGATCCTCAACGCCCAGCTTGAGCAGCGGGTCAGGGAGCGGACCGAGGAGCTGCAGCAATCTTTGAAGGAGATGGAGACCTTCTGCTATACGGTGTCCCATGATCTCCGTACTCCCCTCAGGGGAATCCATGGATTCAGCTCGATCCTCCAGCAGGATTACGCCGATTGCCTTGACCAGGAGGGGAAAGAATACCTGCAGCGGATCGGCGGCGCCGCCAACCGCATGGGTGAGCTGATCGACGACCTGCTGGAGCTCTCCCGTGTCAACCGGGACGAGCTGAGGCGGGTTCCGGTGGATCTGACCACCCTGGCCGGGGAGATCGCCGACGACCTCACCCGGAGCCAGCCGGAGCGGAACGTGGAGTTCGTCATCGCGCCGGGACTCCGGGCCACGGGCGATCCGTCACTACTGGGGGCGGTCCTGGCAAACATCATCCATAACGCATGGAAGTTCAGCTCCCGCAATCCCGCTGCTCGCATCGAGGTGGGCTCCCGCACTGACGGGGAGGAACAGGTCTTCTACGTGAGGGACAACGGGGTGGGGTTCGACATGCAGTACGCAGACAAGCTCTTCCTCCCCTTCCATCGTCTCCACGCGGCCGAGGGATTCGAGGGGACCGGCATCGGCCTCGCCACGGTCCAGCGGATCATCGAGCGGCACGGGGGGCGGGTCTGGGCCGAAAGCGAACCGGGGAGGGGGGCCACGTTCTTCTTTACCGTCGCGGTGTCCTGACCGGGCTTTCCCTTGGCCGATTCTCCTGGCAACCAGAGGCTCAATTCAACTTTCTACGCTGTTGACGTTCAAATTGCCGCTGCAGAGTTTTCAGATTTCCGAGGTTGACAATGTCCTGGATTCTCATGGCCACTGTGGCTGTGGCATGTTCCGTATTCATCCTGACGCTGGTGAATGTGTACCTCTACTGCTCCTACCGGGAGAGGTTCATGAAGCTGTGGGTAATCTCCTGGGTGCTGCTTGAACTCAGGTATCTCTTCAATATTGCCTCGGTTGTCCTGCCTGATGTTGGAATTTTTCATCTAGCCAATTACCTTATGTTCATCGCCAGTGCGGTCTTTCTTATTAAAGGCACCAGGGCTTTTATTGGCAAACCGCCGGAGAGATGGTCCGGCATGATTGCGGCAGTTACAGCTCTCTGTACCGTTATTGTCATTTTTCTGGGCATGCCGGTCATGATGGCCGTGATTCCGCTCTTCGCCTTCATGGCATTGGCCTATATTTATATCGGGATTCAATTTCTGAAGCAGGCCAGGCATTACGGGATAGGGAGCCGCATCGTGGGAGGGCTGTTCATCGTCTGGGGAATCCACCAGGCCGATTACCCGCTGCTGCGACCAATAGAGTGGATCGCCCCATGGGGGTTTCTGTTCGGGAGCGTGCTGACAACCTCAATCGCAATAGGTTTGATCATCATCTATTTTGAAAAAACACAACGGATTCTGAAGGAAAAGGATACGCGACACTCCAACCTGATAGAATCCACCAGCAACTGGATATGGGAAATCGATGCTGACACTGTCTACACGTATGCCAGCCCCCAGGTGAAGGCTTTGCTTGGTTACAAGGCGGAAGAGGTACTCGGGAAAACTCCGTTCGACTTGATGCCTCCGGAGAAAGCCCTCCGCATCAAGGATTACTGGGCCGGAATCAGTGCGAGGAGAGAGCGGATCCACGGACTGGAATGCCCCTATCGGCATAAGGATGGCCGGCTAATGGTGCTGGAGACAAATGGTGTACCCTATTACAATGCCGATGGTGACTTTGCCGGCTATCGCGGGATGGCGCAGGATATCACCGAGCGGAAGCGGACGGAGGAGCAGATCCGGACCCTCAATTCCGAGCTTGAGCAGCGGGTCAGGGAGCGGACCGAGGAGCTGGAGCAATCCCTGCGAGAGATGGAAACCTTCTGCTATACGGTGTCCCACGACCTCCGCACCCCCTTGAGGGGAATCCACGGATTCAGCTCCATTCTCCAGCAGGATTACGCCGAACGGCTTGACCAGGAGGGGAAGGAATACCTGCAGCGGATCGGCGGTGCCGCCAACCGCATGGGGGAGCTGATCGACGACCTGCTGGGACTCTCCCGTGTCAACCGGGACGAGCTGAGGCGGGTTCCGGTGGATCTGACCACCCTGGCCGGGGAGATCGCCGACGACCTCACCCGGAGCCAGCCGGAGCGGAACGTGGAGTTCGTCATCGCGCCGGGACTCCGGGCCACGGGCGATCCGTCACTACTGGGGGCGGTCCTGGCAAACATCATCCATAACGCATGGAAGTTTAGCTCCCGCAATCCCGCTGCTCGCATCGAGGTGGGCTCCCGCACTGACGGGGAGGAACAGGTCTTCTACGTGAGGGACAACGGGGTGGGGTTCGACATGCAGTACGCAGACAAGCTCTTCCTCCCCTTCCATCGTCTCCACGCGGCCGAGGGATTCGAGGGGACCGGCATCGGCCTCGCCACGGTCCAGCGGATCATCGAGCGGCACGGGGGGCGGGTCTGGGCCGAAAGCGAACCGGGCGAGGGGACTACGTTCTTCTTCACCGTCCACGATGAAAAAAATACTTGAAACACGGAGCAACGGAGCAACGGAGAAAAATCTGAGAATTGAATTTATTGAAAATCAGCGGGCATTGAGTTTTTTGTTTTTCTCCGTGTGCTCCGTTGCTCCGTGTTATTCAGGCCTTTCCCCGGTTAATCGAAGTCGATCCGGTAGGTGATGTCCGCCCCCAGTTCGGTGCCGGCTTGGGTTTCGATCTCCAGCTGTTTCATGAGCCGGTAGCGGAGGACCACCTGATTCCGCTCGCTGAAGAGGGACCTCCCGTAGCTCAGGTAGAGATCGGGGGTCAGATATTTCCCCACCGTCACCATCGTTTCCCCGATTCCCGCCGTTGATGCCGCCGTACCGCCGGGGGCGACGGCAATCTTGCGGTATCCTCCGTAGGACGTCCCCTTTGCCCCGGAGACGTCGAGCACGTCGATTCCTATCCGCTGCCTCAACTGGTCCTGCAGGGAGACCGACTGTCCCGCCGACAGGAGTGCCCCGGCCGCCTTCATCAGGAGGCCGGTATCTCCCTGGTCCCCGCTCAGGGGACGCCCCAGGACGATGTAGGAGAGGATCTCCGTGTCGGGCATCGCCGGCTCCGAGTAGAGCTTGACCACCGGCTGATCCGCGGTACCGGTCACCGTGACCCCCGCCTTCACGTCCCCCTCGGTGCGCAGCGCCAGAAAGTCGAGGGTCGGCCGGTCGATGGGCCCCCCGGCGTAGAAGACCCTTCCCCGCACGATCTCCAGCTTTACCCCGTAGGTGCTGTAGTGCCCTTTGATTACCCTGATGGCGCCGGTGCTCGTTACCCGGTCGGGGCACAGGATCGCCAGGTCCACGCTACCCCCGAGCTGGGCATCGATTCCTTCCGTCTTGACGATCACCCGGTCGCCGAGGGTCACCCCGATCCTGATGTCGAGGGCCAGGGGAAACTCTGTCTCTTCGTGGGGGGGCGCGCCCTCCAGAACCACGTCGGGGCTTGATTTGACGGGGCCGCCGGTCCCCGCTGCGGTGACGAGGAGCTCGGGGACGGTGATCTCACCCCGGACCGCCACCTTGGCCGGAGTCCCCTCGAAGGTGAGCTTCGGGGTGGCGAGCATCTGGACCTCGGGGATGTTGACCGTCTGGAACCGGTCGCCGGTCACGGTTCCCCGGTAGCTGGCAACGCGCCACCGGTCAAGCCCGATCACGGCGGTGGCGGTGAGGGAGCCGGCACCCGACTTGGTCTTGAGAGATTCGATGGTGATCTCGTTGCCGGCGAGGCGGCCGTTGAGGGCGACGCCGTCGAGGCGGATCCCAGCCGGCGGAAGGTAGGCGCCGGCATCGGCCAGGGCGAAGGTGCCGCCGAGGCGGGGGGCCTGCCACGTGCCGTCGACGCCGAGGTCGAGCCGGAGCGTGCCGTGGCTCTCCTGGACCAATCCCGGGAAGAGGAGGGCGAGAACGCCCCGCTCCCGGAGTTCCCCGGTGAGGGTGGCCTGGACCGGTCCCCGGGGATCGAGGGAGGTCGGGATGCGGGCCGCCAACGGGAGCCGGAAGGTCCCTTTGGCCTCCCCATACTCGGCGAGAGTCAAGGAGAGGTTCCCGGCCAGAGCCGTGTCGCGCCAGTTCCAGGAGGCGTCGGCCTGCCGCAAGTGGACCGCGTACTCCCGCACCCCGTCGTGCCGGCGGACGGTTCCCTGGCTGACCGCTGCCGTCCCCCGGGCGTCGATGCGGGAGCCGGGGAGGAGGCTTCCCCCGGCCTCTCCGGCAAGGCGGCCCGAGAGGTCCACCCCCTTCGGAAGCCATGGCCGGGCCAGGGCCAGATCGAGCCCTTTCCACGAAGCGGTGAACTCGCCCCGCTCGGGCACGGCAAAGCGGGCCGCCCCCCGGGAGGAGAAGCGGGCCTGCAGCGTCCCGCCGTCGGCACTCTCCAGGTCGAGCCGCGTCTCCATCCCCTCCGGTCCCCCCTGGAGGGCGAGGGCCAGTTTCGGGACGGCAATCTCCTGCCCCCCTGCCGTAACCGCAGCCTGGGCCGTGGCGTCGCCGGTGAATATCAGCCGGTCATCGGTCCGGAGTCGGGCGCCTTTCCCGACCCCTCCCCGCCAGGAGAGGGAAACCTCCCCGTGGGCGCCGGTGG
Organism: Geobacter grbiciae; assembly: GCF_018531165.1. Taxonomy (NCBI): domain Bacteria; kingdom Pseudomonadati; phylum Thermodesulfobacteriota; class Desulfuromonadia; order Geobacterales; family Geobacteraceae; genus Geobacter; species Geobacter grbiciae. The sequence continues at coordinate 40,473 of NZ_JAHDIW010000020.1, forward strand.
CGTTTATGCCCCCGTCGGCTCCGGCCCACCGGAAGGCGCCAGCGGCGAGACTTCCGCGCCCCGCGAGATCCATGCGATTGTCCGGCAGCAGGTGGGCCGTGGCGTTCCCCGAAAGTCGTCCCGCAAGGTGGAACTCCCGGGGGAGCCAGGGGGCGGCGTGGGCCAGGTCAAGCTCCTGCCAGCTTCCCCGGACGGTCCCCAGGAGCGTCTTGCGGCCAAGGTCCGCCGCCAGTTCCAGCCGTTCGCCCCCGGTGCCCGCCAGAACGAGGGGGCCGAGGGTGATTGCGGCGGAGGTGACGGCCAGGTCTGCCGGGGCTGTCAGGTGCACCGGTCCCGCAGGGTCCCGGGCCGCGAGGCGGGTAATCCGGCCGCGCCAGCTCCCGTCGGCATAACCGCCGGCGAAGGTTGCGGCGGCGGAGTAGGCGCCGGAGCGGATGTCTCCCTCGACGGTGTGCCGCGCGAGGCTGCCTGCCGCAGTGATGGCGGCGGTGTCGGCCCGGAGCGTTCCGGCGCTGACCCCGGTCAGGCGGAGGCGGGCGGCGAGGGTTTCCGTTGCGTCGTCGGCGAGGCTTGCGGCCACGTCGGCGGAGGCGACGGTGAGGGTGCCGGTGCCGAGTCCCGATCCCGTGCCCGTGATGCTGCCGGCCAGCCGGTCGTTGCGGTAGCGGGTCCACCCTTCGAGGGCGAGGCGCCCGCGGGTGTCAGGGACAAGACCCCCCAGGTCGGTGATGTCGGCCGTGAAGCCGATCCGTTCCCGGAGCGCCCCTTGGGCCTCCAGGTCGAACCCCTTGCCGTGGAGGGCGAGCTCCCTGACCTGCAGGTCGCTGCCGTCGGAGCGGGTGTCCAGGGCGCCGGTGAGGGGGTGTCCCCGCAGGCGGCTCTCCCGCAGGGTGAGGTTCACCGTCCCCGAGGGGAGGGGGGTGCCGGCCCAGCGGGCGCCGCCGCTGATGTCCAGATTTACCGCGCCGTCCCAGCCGGGGGTGATCCGGGCTGGGTCGAGGCCCCGCCCCCGCAGGGAGCCGGAGAGGGCGAACCCTTTGTCCCACCCGAGGTTCAAGGCTCCGCTCACCGTTCCCCCCAGGAGGTTCCCGGCCAGGGAGGAGAGCACCATTCCCCGGTCGGTCCCCTTCACTGCTGCGCCCAGCCGGGCGGTTCGCCACCCCTTGCCGGCATTGGCCAGATCGACGTGCCCCCGGTAGTCCCGCCAGGTTCCGGCAAGGGCCACGGTGCCGGAGATGGCCGTGGCGGTTCCCGTCTCGGGGGCCAGGTCGAGGGATTCGAGCGTGGCCCGCAGATCCGCCACCGGGTCTCCGGCCGTGAGGGTTACGGTCCCGTCGGCGGTGACGGTGCCGCGCCTCCCCCCTTCGGCGAGGCGGAGAGCGTGGAGGGTGAAGCCGGTGCGGGTCATCCCCACCTTCCCCGCCAGTGTTGCCGACCGCTTTGCCCCGTCGGCGGCCATGAGGGAGAGGGTGCCCGCCATCTGCTCCGGGGCGCGGGCCGGCGTCAGCCGCGTCGCCAGGGTGAAGCGGCGGAACCCGGCAATCGCATCAGCCGTGACAGCGGTAAGGTCGGCCCCCAGGGCCGGCCGTTCAAAGGCCGCCACCACCTGGCCGGTCATGGCGCCGGCGGGGGCTCGGGCGGAGAGCCTGCCGACGGTAAGGGTCCGGTCGTGCCAGGTGACGCGTGCGGACAGGTCCCCCACGTCCTGTATCGGCCCGGTCCTGCGCCGGTAGCGGAGTCCCGTGATCCCCAGTTCGTCCACGAAGCCGTCGATGCGGGCGCCGACGCCGGTGACGGTGGGCCAGGCGAGGTCCGGCGCGGCGGTGCTCGGAGGGGCGTTGTCCTGGATCAGGACCCGGTCCAGGGAGAGCTCCCTTACTGCCACGGTGCCGGTGAGGAGGAGCAGGGGGTGCCACCGGAACCGCAACCGCTCCGCCTCCAGATACCCCGTGGGCCATGCCGCGCGTACCCCCCCGAGGCGCAAGTCGCGCCCCGCCCTTCCTTCCACCTGCCGTGCCGTGATTGTCAGGGGGGTCAGGTGCGATATGGCCGCCAGGAGCCACCGGGCACCCTCCGGTGTCCCCAGGAGCCAGCGGGCCGCGAATCCCCCGGCCAGGAGGACTCCCAGAATCAGCACCACGAGAAGGTAAGCGGCAATCCGTTTCACAGCTCGAACCCTATGGTCAGGTGGATGCGGAAGGCCGGATTGTCGACGCCGATCTGCCGGGCCACGTAGAGGTTGATGGCGCCCACGAGGGTATAGTAGTGGATGCCGAACCCCGCCCCCTGGTAGAGGCGGATTTTGGTGAGATCGTTGAAGGCGTTTCCCGCGTCGTAGAAGAGGGAGACCCCCCAGTTGGTGAAAAGGGCCCGCTGGAGCTCGATGCTTCCTTCAAGCAGGTTCCGGCCGCCGATCACTTCCCCCGAAGCGTTTCGGGGGCCCAGGGATTTGTAGGAGTAGCCCCGCACGCTCCGGTCGCCGCCGGCGAAAAACCGCAGCGATGCCGGCAACTCGGCCAGGGGGTCGTTGAGGAAGGTGAGCCCCCCTGCGACCCGGCTGAGGAGGGAGAGGCGCCAGGGGAGCGGGACGATGGCGCTCCCCTCGGCCCGAACCTGGATGAGCCCCGTGTCTGACCCCAGGTACTGGTGGGTGCCGCTTCCCTCGACCATGAAGCGATACCCCCTGGTGGGGCGGACCAGGTTGTCGAAGCGGTGCTCGGAGTAGCGGATGCCCGGCAGGACCAGGAGGGAGCTGGAGTCCTCGCCGGCAATGGTGAACCCCTCCTGGTGGACCCGCAGGAAGATGGTGCCGAGCTTTCCCCTTCCCATGCTCCGGTTCACGCTCCCTTCCAGGGCCGCAAGGCGGCTTATGTAGGTGCTCACATCCTCCTTCTGAAGGTTGAGCTGCAGCGCGGAGTAGGTCCGGGTATCCCGGGGCGACGGGATGACATAGTTGGCGGCGATCCCCTGGAGGCGCTCCGAGAGATAGAGCTGGGATTGGAACTCGTGCCCCAGGCCCAGGACGTTCAGGTGACGATAGGTGAGGGAACCCCGAGCCCCGGTGTCGGTGCCGTAGCCAATCCCCGGCTGCAGCCGTTGGGTGTGGCCGGGCTTGAGGGTGATGGTCACGGGAACCTGGTGGTCGTGGGCGTGTTCCCGGTCGGGGGTGACGATCACCTCGGCGAAACGCTCGGTATTGGTGAAGTTGAGCTGGGTTTCGCCCAGCCGGGCATAGGAGAAGGGGCGGCCCGGCTTGATGGCGACGTAGCGGCGGAGGAATTCGTCGGGATAGCTAGGTGCCCCGGTGATGGTCACCTCGCCGAAGCGGTAGAGGGTGCCCGTGTCGAGGACGAGCCGGATGTCGGCCTTGGTCCGGTCGGGGGAGATGCGGATCTCGTGGGTGGAGAATGCGGCATCCAGGTAGCCGAGGGCCAGGGCCTTGGAGCGAAGGACCCCCTTGGCCTCCTCGTAGTTGGGCTGGACGAGGAGATCGCCGGTATGGAGGGGGAATTGGCCGGTCAGCCCCGTCAGGGTCTTGTTGGCGCTCCCCGCGCCGGCCAGGGTAACCTGGACGCTGGATACGATAACCGGGGGGCCGGGGTCGATGTCGGCCTTGAGGCGGTAGTTCCCCTCCGGGGTTTCCACCAGGGAGGTGGTGATCCGCGCCCGGTAGTAGCCGAAGGGCTCCAGGGCCGACCGGACCCGTTCCTGGGCCTGGCCCGCGAAGCGCTCCAGCCACTGGGTGTCCACTTTCCCGTCCCGCACGAGGCCGTAGGGGAGGGCGAGGGCCTTCTTCACGTTTTCCAGGGCCTCCCCCTCAACCCCTTCCACCACCGTTTCCACCGGTTCCGCGGCGCGGAGGAGGAGAGCGCCGCCGAGCAGAATCCAGAGGAACACGGCAGGCGCTAACCCTGCGCGGACGAAGATATTCCGGAAGCGGGTGGTTGATATGGGGGGAGGCGCTTGGATGGCCATTGTTGTCCTGTCCCGGGTGGTGGTTTCCGGTCACAAGTGTACCGGCTGACAGGGCTCATGGCAATCCCTTCATCTGCCTGCGGGGAACGGGAGCGACACAGCTCTTGACAACGGCTTTCGTCCCGTTCATGGTCAGGGCAACCCATGGAGGAAGGAGAGATATCCCATGAACTATCAGACAGGAACTCCGGGGCGCATCGTGGTGGCCCGGTTCGATCACGGCGAGGACGTCCTGGCCGGGCTTGAGGAAATCGCCCGTCGGGAGGGGCTGCGGGCCGCGGCCTTCCATCTCGTGGGGGCCCTCAAGGGGGGACGCTACGTGGTAGGGCCGGAGGCCGAGGAGCTGCCGCCGGTGCCGGTCTGGCGTCGGCTTGAGGAAAGCCACGAGGCGGTGGGGTTTGGCACCATCTTCTGGGAGGGGGACCGGCCCAAGGTCCACTTCCATGGCGCCTACGGCAAGGGGGATGCCGTGCGGGTCGGCTGCCTGAGGGAGGCCTCCGAGGTGTTCCTCGTCCTGGAAGCGGTCATAACCGAGATCCGGGGAGTGACCGCCATCCGGGAACTGGACCCCGCCTCGGGGATGGTGCTGCTGAAGGTGTGATGCTGATGGAGGGATCATGAAAAAGCGAGAGGGTTTTTCCGACGCCCCCCTGGTCTGGTCGTCGGAGCACGGAAGGGTCTGCCCCGGCTGCGGCAAGCCGGCGGCAGGGTGCGTCTGCAAAAAGCAGCAGAAGAGCCCGGCCGGCGACGGCATCGTCCGGGTCCGGCGCGAGTCCAAGGGGCGTGGCGGCAAGACCGTGACGGTCATCACCGGCGTTCCCCTGGGGAGCGACGGGATCGCGGCCCTGGCCGGCGAGCTCAAGCGCCGCTGCGGCACCGGCGGCACGGTGAAGGAGGGGAACATCGAGATCCAGGGGGACCATGCCGATCTCCTGGTGGCGGAACTGACAAAGCGGGGCTACACCGTGAAGCGGGCAGGGGGGTAGGATGAGGCGCTGGATCGTTCTTGCGGCTGCGACCCTGCGGCTGGCGCCGCTTACCGCTGAGGAGGAGGCGCCGTGAATCCTTACCGCATCGGCATAGACCTGGGGGGGACCAAGATCGAGGCCCTGCTCCTCGGCCCCGAGGGGGAGGAGCATTCCCGGCGGCGGATTCCGTCCCCGGCCGGCATGGGGTACGAAGCGGTCGTCGCCGCCGTGGCTGGGCTGGTCGATGAGGCGGCCGGCCGGATTCCGGAGGGTGCCCGCCGGACCATCGGCATCGGCATTCCCGGCTCCGTCGATCCGGTCACTGGGCTCGTGCGCAATGCCAACTCCACCTGCCTCATCGGCAAGCCGCTCCAGGGAGACCTGGAGTCCCGCCTGGGGTGCTCCGTTGCGCTTCGAAACGATGCCGACTGCTTCACCATGGCCGAGTGCAGGATGGGGGCCGGCCGCGGGTACGGCCTCGTCTTCGGCGTCATCATGGGGACCGGCTGCGGCGGCGGTATCTGCATCGACGGCGTGGTGCGCGAGGGGCCCCACCGGATCGCCGGCGAGTGGGGGCACATCTCGGTGGACCCTGCCGGCGCCCCCTGTTATTGCGGCAACCGGGGGTGCGTGGAGACGAAGATAAGCGGCTCCGGCGTGGAGCGGGCCTTTTGTGCCGACCATGGTGAAGGGATTGTCATGGAGGAAATCGTCCGGTTGGCCCGTGAGGGAGAGCTCCGCTGCACCGTCGCCTTCGACCGCTTCCTGGACGACTTCGGCCGCTGCCTCGGGGGGCTCATCTCCATCCTCGACCCTGATGCCGTGGTCCTTGGCGGCGGGCTCTCCAACATCGACGAACTCTATACCATCGGCGTCGCGCGGGTGCGCCGGTACGCATTCCACGACGCGCTCCGGACGCCGATTCTCAGGAACCGGCTCGGCGATTCGGCCGGCGTCATCGGCGCCGCGTGGATCGGGAGGTGACACCATGAAACATATCTGCGTCTTCTGCGGTTCCAGCCCCGGCAGGAACCCCGTCTATCGCGTCGCCGCCGAGGCGATGGGCCGGCTTCTGGCCCGGGAGGGGATCGGCCTCGTCTACGGCGGGTCGAGTATCGGCCTCATGACGGCCGCGGCCGACGCGGCCCTGGCAGCCGGCGGCGAGGTGATCGGCGTCATCCCCCGCTGCCTGGAGGTCAAGGAGATCGCCCACCCCGGGCTCTCGGCCCTCCACGTGGTGGAGACCATGCACGAGCGCAAGGCCCTCATGGCCGGGCTGGCCGACGGCTTTGTCGCCCTTCCCGGCGGCATGGGGACCTTCGACGAGTTTTTCGAAGTGGTCACCTGGGCACAGCTCGGCATCCACGCCAAGCCGTGCGGCCTATTGAACGTGGCGGGGTACTACGACCGGCTGACCGCGTTTCTCGATCACACCGTGGCCGAGGGATTCGTCAAGAAGGAGCTCCGGGAGATGATCGTCGTGGAAGAACGCCCCGATGCGCTGCTAGAGCGTTTCCGCGCCTACCGGCCGCCGGTGGCGGAAAAGTGGCTCGATCTGGGCGGGGTGTGAGCTAGAAATCCAGCGGGCTTTTCGCCTCTTTCACTGTCCGGACCGGCACGCAGTGGGTATAGATCATGGTTGTTTTGAGGCTTGCGTGTCCCAGCTTGGTCTGGATGGTGCGGATATCGTAATTGGCTTGCAAAAATGCAGGCTGAAGACTGAGGGGTGAAGACTGAAGGTCAATCATCACGCAACGACCGAATCAAAGCACTCAAGACCTTTTCTGTCTCGATAATCGTTGGGTCAGCTAATGACCAGTCCTGAGGGCTCAAAAATCCCAACCGCTTAGACAGCCCAAGCTGATAGCGCAATTCTCTCAACGATCCAAAGGCAATGGTAAGAAACCTGAGATAATCCGACTGGCTGGTACGAGCGCACCCCTCCACGATATTTGAGGGCACGGATACCGCAGCACGCCGTATTTGTGAGGTCAATCCATACAACTCTTCTTTCGGGAAGGCTACCGTTATCCGATAAGCCAACAGCGCCACTTCGTCAGCCAATACAAATGCCTTGAGCTTGTTATGATCACGCATGTTTTCCCCGTCAGTCTTCAGTCTTCAGCCTCCAGCCTTCAGTAATCCCCAAAGCTGCCGAGCGGCATTTCCTTTCTCTTGAGAACAGCCTCGAACCGGGCCATCGTGTCACGCGGGACTTGAATCATGAGCCATCCCCAGAAAGTGAAAAATACAAGCAGATCCGCGGCAAACTTAGCGCGGCGCGGGTTACGGTGTCAAATAGAAAATTCTCATAAAGTCTCTTTGTGGAGGCTGATATTCGTGCAAGGAGTCCGCCACCGGGAGTGAGGTGAAGAAACAGGCCATGACATGAGGCGCGGGCAATTGCTGGTGTCGACCTATACATGCGCCCGTGATAGCAGGAACAAGAGCAAAAGGGCTCAAGAGTGAGCTCGTATCATATGAGAACTGCCAGTAACAGCTGTAAAATATGAGCGGATACCTGCCGACAAGACGATCATATTCAGACATATCCATTGAAAACGCCTCATAATGGCGCTACTATTCCCGCTGTATCATCAATAAATCCGGAGAAAATTCCAAGGGCAGCGAATGCTACGCGGCTTAGCGCAACATCAGTTTATGCGGCGGCTTCGCACCGCATAAACTTAAAGTGTTGGTCCATAAGGAAAAGAAATGGGATTCCCAAGAAAATTCAAGGAGCTTCTGGAAATTGAACTGAGCGACGTAGACCGACCAGACGAAGCATGGTTGACGTATGCAGTTTGTGCCACTGAAAAGGATTCGTGTGGCTGGGGCGGTTGGATGTTGGAGGATATACGCAAAAACGCAGATGGAAATGACCCGTCACTTGTTCTCCCTGCGTTTTGTGAACAAGTTTGTCCTCGTTGCGGAAAAGAAACTTTTCGTACCGGCGCCACGTTAAAGTTTGTTCCGTCATCAGATCAATCCGGGCGATTAGTGCCTGGAGTTGACTACGAAGAGTTACCAATTGAATATGATGAGGATGAGGTCTAACGACAAACCACAATCACGAATGCTGTGGTATCAGCTTTATCTCCAGTTTACAGTTAACAGCGGCAGCGTACTTGCGAAGCATCTCAAGAGACGGGGAATGACGGTGAGAACCGAGCGAAGCCTCAACCCTCGCCAACGATGGCTGCGAAACTCCCATTTTAGCCGCCACTTGTTCCTGGGTCATCCCAGCCTGGCGCCGCGCCGCTAACAGGGCATCCAAAGCTGCAAATTCATCATCCAAGGCATCCCATGCCTGTTTGAAATTGGGGTCTTGAAGCTCATTCTCCAATTTTTTCTTGGGGTGGTACGAAACCGGCTTATAGCTCATGACTAATTACCTCCTTCTGCCGAGTGAGCGCTATATCGAGTTCCCGTTTTGGTGTCTTATCCGTCTTTTTGATGAAACTGTGAAGAATAACGATCTTTCTTCCGACCATGGTGCAAAAAAACGCTCTTCCAATTCCTTCTTCTGCCTTGGCGCGGATCTCAAAAAGGCCATTACCAAGCGCACGTGTATGCGGCATCCCCAAGTTGGGGCCGTATTCTTCCATGCGTACGGTTAATGCTCGAAATCGAGCACGCAAACCAACAGGCCAAGCATCAAGCTCAGCCTCGACAGTTTCATTGTAATATGAAAGTCGGAAAACCATGATTCAAATATACCACGCATGTTATAAATGTAAAGGATTTTAAAAGCGCGGCCCCAACCATCGGCAAGACCCGCCGAGGGCGGGTCAGCCTCATTACCGTTGCACTAAACCGCTTCGCGGCAACTCAAAACAAATCATAAAAGCTCATAAAATCAGATAAATACGCAACTGCACAAGACTCATATTGGGCAGCCTCTTCGGAGGCTGCCTTTTTTGTTGTCTGATAGGGCCATTTCCTTTCACCTTGAGCGATATCCGGCAACAACCGGAAATCACAGGAAAAGGAGAAAGGATCATGACCGAATTGAGAAGAAGGATGAAGGAGGATCTGCAGCTTGCCGGTTATTCGCCCCGGACTGTTGCCAGCTACATCGACACCGTGCGAGTGCTGGCAAACTATTACCATCGCTCACCCGACCTGATCACCGAGGATGAAATACGCCAATTCTTCCTTTACATGATCAACGAGCGCAAGTCGTCAGCCAGTTCGATTACCGTCTATCTGTGCGGCATCAAATTTTTTTATGAAACCACCCTGAAGCGGACCTGGCAAATCTTCGACCTGATCAAGCCGCTGCGAACCAAGAGACTGCCGGCAGTGTTGTCGCCGGAGGAAGTGCGGATCATCCTGAAAGGGATTACCCATCCGGTCTATCGCATTGCCCTGACCACCATCTATGCCTGTGGACTGCGCGTTTCCGAGGGGGTGCGGCTTACAGTGAGCGACATCGACAGCAGGCGACAGCTTTTGCGGGTGCACAATGGCAAGGGGGGCAAAGACCGCTATGTCCATCTTGCCGATCGTCCCTTGGAGCTTCTGCGGGACTATTGCCGCCAGCACGGCATCGTTACAGGATTTCTCTTCCCCCACAAAGACGGCCACATCAGTTGTGAGAACCTGCAAGTTGCATTCAGAAAGGCGGTCCGAAGCAGCAGCGTCGACAAACCTGCTACGGTCCATACGCTGCGCCATTCCTACGCCACACACCTTCTGGAGAGCGGTGAAGATATCCGGGTCATCAAGGATCTGCTCGGCCATACCAGCATTACCACCACCGACATCTACACCCACGTGACCGGCAAGATCGCCACCCGGCTCCACGTCAACCTCAACGGGATGATGGACAACCTCCAGCCATGATCGAGCTGGCGGACGTCGTAAGAATTCATGGCCCGGAGTATCTGGACAAGTTCGGCGACCGGATGCCCAAGAACCACAAGCGGGCGCTTTTCGCCATCGCAGCCTGTCGCACCGAGGAGATGGGGGGACATCTGCAGGAATGCGATCATCACTGCGGCCACTTCGATTATGCCTATCACTCCTGCAAAAACTCCAGTTGTCCCAAGTGCCATGGCGCCGACACCACCAGGTGGCTGGCAAAGCAGCAAGCGCAACTTCTGCCCGTCCCCTACTTCCATCTGGTCTTTACCCTGCCGTCAGAACTCAGAGACGTGGTGCGCCGCAATCAGCATGCGCTCTATGGCCTCCTCTTTGAAGCGGCGATAGCGGCCCTGACCAAGCTCGGCCTTGACCGCAAATACCTTGGTGGCCGTCTGGGGATGGTTGCCGTGCTCCATACCTGGACCCGGGCCAAGGAATACCATCCCCACCTCCATCTCCTCGTTCCGGGGGGCGCCCTCGACAAGGACGGGGTCTGGCGACCGTCCCGCAAAAAGTTTCTCGTGCCGGTCAAGGCGCTCTCGCCGGTCTTTCGGGCCATCTTCATGAAGCGCGCCCGCAAGGCACTGCCCGCGGAAACCTTCCCCCAAGAGGTCTGGGATAAGGATTGGGTCGTCTTCTCCCGGCCGACCTTCAAGAAAACGAAAAAGGTGCTGACCTACCTCTCCCGCTATGTCTACCGCGTCGCCATTGCCAACAACAGCATCATTGCCCTGGAAAATGATCACGTGACGTTCCGTTACCAGAACGCCGACACCAGACAGTGGAAGACCATGACTCTTGCGGCAATGGAATTCCTGCGCCGCTTTCTCCAGCACGTTCTGCCCAAGGGGTTTCACAAGGTGCGCTACTTCGGCTTCCTGCACCCGACCAACAGGGGAACCCTCAGGAGACTGCAACTGTTGCTGTGGGAGAGAGATCGTAAGCAAGCTGCTGAATCGGAGCAGAACGTTGCGGCCGGAACCGAAGTCGTAAAGGTCTGCCCCTGTTGCAAGGAGGGCATCATGGTGGTGGTGTCATGGTTGCCGAGAAGGGCAAGGAGTCCGCCACCGGGAGTGAGGTGAAGAAACAGGCCATGACATGAGGCGCGGGCAATTGCTGGTGTCGACCTATACATGCGCCCGTGATAGCAGGAACAAGAGCAAAAGGGCTCAAGAGTGAGCTCGTATCATATGAGAACTGCCAGTAACAGCTGTAAAATATGAGCGGATACCTGCCGACAAGACGATCATATTCAGACATATCCATTGAAAACGCCTCATAATGGCGCTACTATTCCCGCTGTATCATCAATAAATCCGGAGAAAATTCCAAGGGCAGCGAATGCTACGCGGCTTAGCGCAACATCAGTTTATGCGGCGGCTTCGCACCGCATAAACTTAAAGTGTTATACGAATTACAGTTTCACCAGTTTGCCCGGGATCCTGCATCGCTCCAATGTTTCGACGTTTGCGGATCCGTATGCCACCAGAACAGAGGGAGCGCCAGAGTTAGCCGCCGCCTGCTCTCCGGTTACATGGTGGAAGTAGAGCCGCCCCTGAATAAAAAGAACTGCCTGCGCCCGGGTCCAGACCTGTGAAAAGAACATCTCGGTTTCCGTCCTGGCAAAGATCAGCGCAATCCCGTTGCCATGATCGGCTAGCCTCCCGAGCCAGATACCAGTTGCGGATCCGTAAGGCGGGTTACACCAGACACGCCCGAACCACGGCTTTTTCAACCCATTGTCCAGTATCGTGTAATGTTCCCGGGCAGTCGGCCACGGACGATTTACCGGGGAACACGGATCCAGATCGAACGCTCCGAGGGCTTGCAGTATCCCGGGAGGTGTCAACCACTCGTCTTTACCTGCGTTCGCGCTGTGATGGGATCCAATAGCCATGATTCAAAACCTCGTATAACCCGTCATTCGAAGCGGATTCCACTCCGCTTCGCTCCGTTGCACCGCTCAATTCCTAGCCGTTGGAATACAAGAAGGAGAGAATCCAGTGCATGAATTCAAGATAGATGGACCGGCCTTCAAAGAAGGCTCACCTATTCATATTTCGGTTGCTGCACTGGATAGCTTCCAGTCAATACTTGACAAATCGTACCTGGTCCTTGCTGGTGCAAAAAGAATGTCAGCCAAGGACAGAGAAATCTTTTATCTTCGAGCTACAAGTTTTCGGCAAGGATCTTTGCTTACCAATTTCGAAATAGTCTTAAGCGGAATTCAGCTTGGACTGCCTTTCGTCAGTTCCTTCGGCCCACAAAATTTTTGGGAATATACAAAGGACTCATTTTCTTTTCTTAAAAACGTATGTACGGCAGTGCAAAAAAATGAAAAACCAACCTACGAATTCAATAACCAAGGAGACGCATCTGTTCACATTGGAGATAATCATTATCATTACCATGCGCCAGTGATTCAGATTGCTGAGCTGGCCCTGCCAAATTACCAAGATCTTGCTCATTTAATAGACCCATTAAAAGTAAACAAAATATTGTCAAAACCTGCAAACCAGGAAGAACCTGATATTTACATTGGGCCAAAGGACAGGGGGATGTTCGATATCCCAACTAGAATTGAAAAAGAGACCGTTTACTTGAAATGCGAGATATATGATTTCAACAAATACAAAAACAAAGGGAAGCTTTCCGTAAAGATTCCTGAACAGGCCGTTCCCCAAGGTGACTACAATTTTGAGATTTTTGGATCACAAGACAATGTTGAATACATCTATTCCATGTTGAAGCCGCTGGTTGAGCTGTATTGCCTTATAGAGATGGAGTCTAATCCTTTCGGCGATGATAAAGTCAATAAATTGCATATTACTGGTGTTAATTCTTGAAGGGAATCCCCAACAAAGCGGGCTCCTCGACGTTTTGAGTGGGTAAGGGTATGATTCGTCCTCATTCCCATACCCGGAGGTTTCATCACAGTCATGC